>NZ_CM000745.1:3733747-3813916 GCF_000161455.1 Bacillus pseudomycoides DSM 12442 | reverse complement strand
CTCTNTNTTTTTTGCATCCATTGCTTCTTCTAATGTTAAGTGATGTTTATGTAAGTATGTAGCATATGGATTACCAACATAGCGAATATGCCATGGTTCGTATGCGTATTCCGTCGTATCTGTTTTATCCTCTAAATAACGAATAATGAATCCAAATTCATGGGCATGTGCTGCAACCCATTTACCTTCCTCTGTTTCACCGAAAATAGGCTCTAATTGATAATTTGCTGATTTAGAACTAATATCCATTGTAAGGCCTGTTTGATGTTCACTTGTTCCAGGGATTGCGCTTACCGAATCTGCTTCAGCTTGTCCTTGTCGTTTTATGTACATATTATGTAATGATTGTTGTCGTTTATAAGAACGGTATCCTGATACAGCAGTAAGCTCTAGTCCTTGTTCTTTTGCTGCATGGAACATTTTTTCGAGAGCTGCACCAGCATCTTTACGAAGTAATGTTTTCTCTTTATCTTTTGGATATGCAAATGGAACGTCTGGTCTTATAAGATCGTCTGGTGTATAGCCATCTGGTAATTTACGATGTTTATTTACTAATACAAGAGGTGAATCTGGATTTGTAACAAGAGAGAAATTCTCATCTATTTTTTTAGCAGTATGAGTTGCTTTTGGGAATGTTGGAATCTCTTCTTTTGGATGTTCAATATGTTTTTGTGTTTCGACAGCTTTCGCTTCATTTTGTAATGGTGATTTTGAGCTGAAATAAGCGAAGGATGTAATACCGATTACAATCGTAGTGGCAGAAATAACAATTACCTTTTTCATAACGCTGTGTAATCTCAGTCCTTTCTTATAATTTTTCTAGTATGTTAATTATAAGTCTAGTTTCTATAAAAAGAAATATAAGAGTCGTAACGTAATAGAATTGCAAAGAAAATGTCAAAAAATGTTTGATTTTGTTGATTTATATATGTAACATTCAGATATGTGTATGATTAGATTAGGATAAAATAGTAAAAGGATGGCCTATGCCATCCTTTTACTATTTTACTTCGAATGATTTTAAGTTATCACGACGAATTTTATCTTTTTCTGCATCAGATTTTTTGAAATTGTAATCATATAGAGCGCCTTCCCAATCACCATACATTGGGTTAGGGAAAATGATGAATTTCTCGCCAAATTGTGCTTTTGTTTCTTCAACTGTTTGATTGCGATCTTTTACAGATTTCCCATCAAATCCAGTGAAGTCAGATAAGTTATCACCGAAGAATAGGACGATATCGTGTGATTGTGAAACAAGTTCACGACGTTTTTCTTTCCCTTTTTCTTTCGGGTCTTGTAGTAAAATATGTTCTTTCGTTGCTTGTGGAGCGCCAACGCGTTCAAGGTTTTTAATCGTTGCATCTAATTGATTTGTTTTACGGTTTGAAATGTAGTAGATATCGACACCTTTAGATTCAGTATATTTTAAGAAGTCAATTGCACCAGGAAGAGCTGCCGCTTCTGCTTTATTAATCCACTCATCCCATTTATAAGGATAGCCCTTTCCTTCTTTCACAGTCATCGCTTGGTGGGGGCTGTTATCTAAAACGGTTTCATCTAAATCTAGTACAATTGCTGGTTTTTTACTTGTCCCTTTTGCAAGAGCAGCATCGAGTTTTAATTGTCCGATGTTATAGCCTTGATAATACAAAGCTTTTGTTTCACCAGCTGTTTGATACCATAGATCAGCCATTAGCTGTTGATCTGTTAATTTTACTTTTTCTTCTTTTGCTACAGTTTTTTCAGCTGTTCCTGAACATGCTACAAGTGATGTAGAAAGAACTGCTACAGATAATAATGTGGTAATGCCTCTTTTCATTTTCATATGTATCCTCCTTGATGTAACTAAATTCTTTAATATTATATATTAAAATATAATATTTTTTATACCTTTTTTATGAACTTTTGTATATTGTCTTTTGTATATATAGTAGTGTGCCCTATATTAGAAAGATGAACAAAATGATAATGAGTTATTTGACTTACTTTATTGTCAAAATGACAATTATAATTGACAAACTCCGTTCTGTTATTTACAATTTTAACTAAATGAAACAAATGATGGATTAGAGATGATGGTACATATAAGAGAATGAAATATAATACTATATTTTATTTCAAACAATCATAGTCTTTAAGAGAGTACGAATGATATTAAAGGGGAGGCTTTATACTTTGAGTTTACAAATTCAAAACTTAACAAAAACATTTGGAGAATCAAAGGCAGTTAACGGTTTGCAAATCTCGTTACCAAAAGGTGAAGTGTTAGGTTTACTTGGCCGAAATGGTGCAGGGAAAACAACGACAATTAAAATGCTTCTTGGGTTATTAACGCCTAATGAAGGTTCTATTACGTGGGATGGAAAAACATTTGGTAATAGTGGGGTAACAATTGGATATTTGCCAGAGGAAAGAGGATTATATACAAAAAGTAAGGTAATAGATCAACTGCGATATTTTGGTAGATTAGAAGGAATGACGAAGAAAGAAGTCGATCTTGCAATCGATCACTGGTTAGAACGATTAGCAATCCCAGAATATAAATTTAAAACGGCAGGAGAGCTTTCAAAAGGGAATCAACAAAAAATCCAATTAATTGCGGCCCTTCTTCATAATCCAGAACTACTTATTTTAGATGAACCATTTAGCGGACTTGATCCAGTTAATGCTGGAATGCTAGCTAGTATTATTGAAGAACAAGTACAGAGCGGAAAGACGATTATTTTATCAAGTCATCGTATGGAACAAGTAGAGGCTTTTTGCCAACATGTATGTATTTTGAAAAAAGGTGAAGCAGTCGTAGAAGGACAGCTAAGTGATATTAAGAAAGAATACGGTTTTCGTAATTTAACTATTGAAGATACAGCAGAGAATGAAAAGGGATTAGAAGCTATACATGTTCCGTATGAAAAACAACAAGGCCTTCTTTATGTAAAAGTACAAGACGATGCAGAAGCTCTAAAGATTTTGCAACAATTGCAAGAGCAAGGTGTAAGCTTAAGGCAATTTAAAATGCTAGAGCCGACGCTAAACGAAATATTTGTAGAAAGGGCGAAATAACAATGCGTAAATTTTCTCATGTATTTTCATTTTATTTCAGGGAAGCATTTTTTTCTAAAAAATCATTGATTACGAGTGCGATTTTATTTTTAGTTGTGTTTGGAATCTTTGCATTTAACCATTTCACTTCTGATGGAGATAAAAGTAAGGAGAAAGATAAGATTGCAGTTGTAGTAGAAAGTTCTACATATAAAATACAAAAAGAAGAGTTAAATAAGTTATTGCCATCAGCAAAAATAACGGTTGGTTCAAAGGGTGATTTTGATAAATTCCATAAACAAGTAGAAGAAGGAGATTTAGATGGTTTATTCCATGTGAAAGAAAAGAATGGAGTTCCAGAGGTTACGTATATGTTTAATGGGTTCCCTAGTGAAACAACTTCTACAATTATGGCTAGTTATTTAAAGGAGCAATATACGGCAGTAACGGTTGCTAAACATAATGTTTCACCGGAAATTGCACAACAATTGCAAACAGAAATTTCCGTGAAACAAGAAGCGATAAAAGATCGTTCTGCCTCTTTCGGAATTGCATATTTCTTTACATTCGCTTTGTATATGTTCATTGTTGCGTTCGGAAGCACAATTGCGATGAATATTGCTTCTGAAAAAGCTTCTCGCGTTATGGAAGTCATGATTCCGAAAGTAAAACCTCTTACTATGATGTATGCAAAAATTTTGGCAGTTGTTTCAACGGCGTTATTACAACTTGTTATATTGGCATGTGGTTACCTTGTTCCTTGTGTACTAGGCTGGGTAGATTTAGAAAGTGGTTCATTATTTGGATTGCCAATTGATTTTACAAAGCTAGATGCACAAGTTATCAGTATGTTCCTAATTTATTTTGTTACAGGATATTTCCTTTATGCGATGATGTATGCAGCTGCTGGTGCGGTTGTTTCTAAGACTGAGGATTTACAAGGTGTAATGTTCCCGGTGTCGATTTTAATAATGGCAGCATTATTCATTAGTATGAAATCATTAAGTGATCCGAATAGTACTATTGTTGTTGTAAGTTCGTATGTTCCGTTCTTTACACCGATGGTCACATTCTCGCGCATTGTAGCTGGTGAGGCGGGGATGTTAGAAATTACGATAACACTTGCGATTCTTTTGGCGACGATTGGTATATTAAGTGCTGTTACGAGTCGTATTTATGTAAATGGTGTAATGAATTACTCAGACAAAGTGAAATTTAAAGATTTAGCGAAATTTATTAAACGTCAATAATAGGAAAAAGCATGATTTTCTTGTGAAATCATGCTTTTTCTTTATGTATAAATTAAAAATAGTATATAATAATAAGAGTTGTCTTTTAATAGAATGAATAAAAAGGAGGGTGTGCAGATGGGAATTAGTAGCCGTTTTACAGTAGGTGTTCATATGTTAACGTTACTTGCGATAGATCGAAACTCTCGCTGTACCTCTGAATGGATTGCTGGCAGTGTGAATACAAACCCAGTTGTGATTCGCCGCATTACAGGAATGTTAAAAAGAGCAGGTCTAGTGGATGTACAAGCAGGGAAAGGTGGTACATCACTTGCTCGTGATTTAGATGAGATTACATTACTTGATGTATATAAAGCAGTGGAAGTAGTAGAAGAAGGACATCTATTTTCTTTCCATGAGAATCCAAATATTGAATGTCCAGTAGGTGCGAATATTCAATCGGTATTAGAAATTATATTAATGCAAGCGCAAGAAGCGATGGAAAGCGTACTTGCGAATGTAACAGTTCAGCAACTTGTTACAAATTTACAATCAAAAATTAAAAAGTAAAAAAAGCGAGCCTCGTATAAGTGGGCTCGCTTCTTTTACTTTCAGAAAGATCGAAGATTCTATTTTTCAGTATTTAATACAAATTTCCCTACAATGGCAGCAACGATACCACCAAGAATTGGTGCAACAATAAATACCCACAATTGAGATACAGCTTCTCCGCCAGCAAATAAAGCTGGTGCTAGGCTACGTGCAGGGTTAACAGAAGTGCCTGTTAATGGAATACCTAATAAGTGAACTAATACCAGTGTAAAGCCAATTACTAATCCAGCTAATTGTGCGTTTCCCTTTTTACCTGTTACTACAATAATTACTAAAATAAAGACGAATGTTAAAACAAATTCAACTAAGAAAGATCCTGACAAACCAAGATTTCCAAAAGCATTTTGTCCTAAGTTATCTAAAGACATATTAGAAGATTTTAAAATTGTCACTAATGTTGCAGTTCCTAATAAACCACCTAAAACTTGAGCTAATAAATAGTAGCTAAGTTCCATAGCATTCATTCGTTTGTTTACAAACATGGCAATTGATACTGCCGGGTTTACATGACATCCAGAAATTGTTCCAATGCTATATGCCATAGCAACAATTGATAATCCGAAAGCCATTGCAATTCCTAAAGTTCCAATTCCTTCAATTCCGCCGCCTAAAACAGCTGTTCCAGTTCCAAATAATACAAGTACAAAAGTACCAATAAATTCAGCGATTCCTTTTTTTAACATAATTTTCCTCCTCATGTACACATGAATCGTAGTATAGCATAAAATTAGGTGCTTTTAAGTATAAATGGAAAATGAAATATTATTCTGATAAAAAAATAGGGAAGGATTATACAATTTTGATCAAATAAAAAACATGATTCTCAAAGAATAATCATGTTTTTATTTATGCAGTGTTTTCATTTGTTATGCTGTTTTCTTTCGTTTAGTAACTGGAATAGATCGATTCAAAATGCTATTTGTGATCATTCCAGCTATAATGACAATCATCCCAATAAGTGAGAGTCCGATAGGGAATGAACCATTTAAGAAAAGCATTTCACCAAGAACAGTAAATACCATAGTTCCGGCTTGCGTTGCTTCTACAGCACCTAATAAGGAAAGGTTATCTTTCGCTAAATCTGTTGCAAAGAAAAATGTCATTGTGGCGATAACACCAGAACATAATGCTAATAAAAATCCTTGAAGCATTTGACCGGATGTTGGAATACCTGTTGCCCCAAAACCATATATTGCAAGAATAATTGCTATAGGCAGGCTGCCGATTGCCATTCCTAATACACGCTGGAAAGTATCAAGGCGTCCTCCTACAACTTCCATCATTTTTCGATTGCCGAATGGATATAAGAAAGCTGCAAGAACAACAGGAAGAAAACCAGATATAAATTGAGTGGCTGTAATATGCCCAGCTTCTGTTGCTTGCATACAAATGACACCAATTAAAATGAAAAGTGATACGTATAAACTGCGAAGTGGGATTTTTCCGCGTACGCGTTTTGTACCTGTTTTTGTTTCAATCGTAATAAAAAATAATGGCGATAGTAGCAAGCCAGCGAGTATTGTAACTTGCCAAGTTCCTGCAACAAGCCAAGCGGGAGAAAAGACAGCAGCAAAGCTTAATAAAGAATAAAAGCCGATCCCTGCTAAAGATCCCCATCCTAGCCATGCAAAGGGATGTTTTCGCATTTCTGACCATAAGGGCCAAAGGTTTTTGCGAAATAAAACGATAAGGAATAAAATAGGGAGAGCGAATAAAAAGCGAAAAGAAGCAGTCCAAGCCCAGCTTGTTCCAGATACATTCATTGCTCTGTTAATAATGAATGTTGCAGAGAAAAAGGCGGATGATAAAATACCTAATAATATTGCGCGCATGATACGTAAGCACTCCTTTCGAGATTCGAAACATTTATGTATAGTATAATATACTTAAAGTTGATTAAAGTAAACTATTTTATACTTAGAGGTGATTTTGTTACTATGAAAGAAAAAGAGGATATGCAAACAAAAGAAGTCATTCAGCAAGTTGGTCAGTTATTAAGACAAATTCGTAATGAACAAAAACTGAGTTTAGAAGAATTGGCGCAAAAAACAGGGGTTAGTAAATTAACATTAGGAAAAATCGAAAGAGGTGAAACGAATCCAACATTAGCCGTCATTTGGAAAATTACGAAGGGGCTGTCAATTCCATTGTCGAGGTTAATGGTAGTTGGAGAACCAGTAGCGATTGCTCGCTGTGGAGAAGGATTTTCGGTAGACGTAGGACAGGCATGGCGGTTAGAGACAATGTTCCGGTATACGAAAGAAACGGGCATGGAGATGCATCGTGCTTGTTTAAGACCGCAAAGTATGTATGAGCCAGAGTCTCACCATGAAGGGGCGATTGAACTTGTTACAGTTATGAAAGGACAAGTTGCTATTCAAGTTGAAAATGATGTATATGAATTAAATGAATTTGATTCGATTCAGTTTGAAGCGAATAAGAAGCATAGTTATAAAAATGCTGGAGATGAAATAGCTGTTTTGCATTTAACGATGAAGTATTCTTCTTAGCTATAAAAAGGAGCGCTTGCAATAAAGCGCTCTTTTTTTATAGCTTTTAACTGTATTTTTGATAAAATACAGTTAAGTTGGAATATTCTGAAAAATAAACTGAGTAGGATAAGGGATGAGGCGAATGACGAAATTTAGATTATGGAGATTGGTGCAACAAATTCGAACAAGCCTTCGTTTAAAGTTATTAACATGTTTTTTAGTGGTCGCACTTATTCCGCTCATGTTGTTTAGTTGGATGTCATATGAAAAGTCATCCAATCTTGTAAATGAACAGTTTGGGGATTATGGAAAGTTTGCTATATCGCAGCTTCAAACTCAAATTGAATTAACATTAAGCCATATGCATTTAATTGCTAGTGATATTCAAGAATATTTATCAGACCCGACATTAATTGTTTTAAAAAAAGAAGCACCGAAATCGTATTCGGAATTTATTATTGAGAAAAATTTTGAAAGGTTTTTAGAAGCGCATAAAACAGCACAAACGAAGGGGATCTTTTTAATTACACCTAGCGGTTATTATTATGGAGATCGGTATTTAGATGTGCAGAAACTAAAACAAGAAAAATTTTGGGAAGAACAAGGGAATTTATCACAGGGGTATTGGAATGGGATCTATGTTCCGAACCATTACTCTGCACTTGATAAAAGCAAAGTAATTGGATTACTTGTTCCAGTTAAAACATCATTCGGTAGCTTGAAAGATAGCCGAATATTAGTGGAAACAGATGCGACGGATTTATTTAAGTTTATTGATTCATTAGAAACAGATTTGCATGCATTGATTACCATTCGTGATGAAAAAAAACAGGTGATTTATACGACGGATGAAAATTATAAAAAAAACAAGGATGATATCATTTGGGAAAAGCCAATTGCATCAAATAAATGGAATCTAGAAATTATTATTCCAGAAAAAGAATTTTATCAATCTTCTACAATTATTTTGTTTGTTACATTAATTGGAATTGTTGTATCACTGTGCTTAGCTTTTATGCTGGCATTTTTAATCTCGGCTAAGTTAACGGAAAATATCACGAATTTGGATCATGCAATATCTCAAGTAAGTAAAGGAGATTTTTATACAAATATACCAGTAAATTCACAAGATGAAGTAGGGAGTTTAACTGTGAATTTCAATAAAATGGTTGTTAAAATTAAATCATTAGTAGAAGAAATATATCAGAAAGAAAAGTTGAAAAAAGAAGCTGAGCTCAAGGCAATTCATTATCAAATTAATCCGCACTTGCTATTTAATACATTAAATTCTATTCAATGGAAAGCAAAGCTTCAGGGGGCAAGTGATGTAAGTGAAATGATTTATCATCTTGTTGCTGTGTTAGAAGGGAATTTAAATTTTGCGAATGATCTTGTCACACTCCAAAGTGAACTAACCATTATTGAGCACTATTTAAAGGTACAGGAGATTCGATTTGGAAATCATTTTTCTTATACGCAAAATGTCTCGTCTTCTATGAAAGGGGAACATATTCCAAGAATGTCGCTTCAGCCTATATTTGAAAACATATTTTTTCATGCTTTCGACGATGGACATGGAGCTATTACATTATCGGCATTTGAAAAGGATAATGGTGACTTATGTATACATATTACCGATGATGGTCGTGGTATTTCTGATAGGCGGAAACGGGATTTATTACAAGAGCCGTCTGCAGAACAAAGAGGGGGGCTTGGATTATATAATATCGATCAAAAATTCAAATTACACTTTGGGCTAGAGTACGGATTAACGATTCAATCAGAAGAAAAGAAAGGAACTATAGTTCAGATTCTTTGGCCAAAGGGAGGGATACAGAAGTGAAACGTATTAAAGTGCTCATTGCGGATGACGAGACGATTGTTCGAAGGGGATTGAAGATGGCGGTAGATTGGTCGGCATATAATATGGAAGTAGTAGCGGATGTGCCAAATGGTGAGAGAGGATGGGAGGAGTTTGTACAGCATGAGCCAGAAGTGGTTATTACAGATATTGTTATGCCTGTTGTAAATGGAATTGAGTTTGTGAAAAAGATTAAACAACATGCGCCGAAAACAAAGGTATTATTATTAAGTTGTCATCGTGATTTTGAATATGCGCAAGAAGGAATTAAACTGGGGGTTTCAGGTTATTTATTGAAAACATCGTTTCATGATGAGGAGCTGGATCAATATTTACGAGCATTTCAAAAAGAGGTAATGATTCATAGGGAAGCGGAAGGGATTGAACAGCAAAAATTCCTCTTTTACGAAGATTTTTTTCAATGGTTATGTGGTTTTCAAAATCAGTTTCAAGAAGTACTTGTGGATTTATTTCGTAATGAATGGAAATGGATGAACGATGGGTATTATGCTTGTTTTATAAGATCGGAATCGAGATTACATCTCATATTACAAGATATTGATCAAAAGATACCAAATCCACATGTGAAGATCTTATGTGGAAAGGAGCAATGTTTCTTATTTCTTAATGAAAACTATAAGGAAATGATGGAGCAAATGTTTATGGATGTAAAGAGTACATACGAAGAGCTATATTGGATTACATCAGGGGAGCTGTTCAGTATAGAGCAATGGATCGATTCGGTTAAATCGATGAAGCAATTTGCAGAACTTGAGATTAAGTATAAAGTAACGATTAACAATTGGCCAAAAACAATTAAAGAGGCTATTTTGTATACAATGAATCATTTATCAGAGCCAATTGTTGTTTCAGAAGTGGCAGAGATGGTGGGGCTAAGCAGGAGCCATTTTAGTATGCTTTTTAAAAAGATAATAGGTGAAAGTTTTCATTCTTTTACAGAACGAAGAAAACTTGAACTTGCCATGCAAATGCTTCAAACAACCTCACTTACGATTCAAGAGGTAGCGGAACATATTGGTATTTCAAATAGTAAATATTTTAGTAAATGGTTTAAAAAGTGTACAGGAACAACGCCATCCGAATATCGAGAAAAACAATGTGGAACTTTATATAAAACAAATTGACACCCTGATTTCGTCGAACGAACAATTTGATAACAAAAATCGAACAAATCGATGTTTTTAACCGCTTTCATAAAAGGTAAAATGAAAGCGGTTAAATTATTTGTTCTGAAAAATCAGAAATAAAAAGCTTTTTGGAGAAGGGGAGTGTGTGCAGTGAGAAAAATGGTACATGTATGTCTTAGTTTTATGCTCGTACTTATTGTTTTTTTAGCTGGTTGTAGCTCAAATGAGACTACAAGCAAAAAATCATCAAAGGATGATGAAAAGAAACAAACATCAAATGATGGAACAGTTTTGCGATTTGCAACTTGGGATGCTGGAAAGAATTTAAAGATTCAGCAGCAAATTGCAAAGAAATTTGAAGAGAAGAATCCGGGAGTAAAAGTACAGGTGGAGGCTTATGGTGATGGTTTTGATCAAAAGCTCGCAGCATCTTTCGGGGCGAAAAACCCACCGGATGTTATGTATATGTGGAATTTCCCAGCTTACTATAAATCTCTTGAGCCTTTAGATGAACTGGCAAAGAAAGATTCAGATATGAAATTAGATGACTTTTATCAAGGGCTATTTAACTACTCTAGTATTGACGGGAAATTATATGGTATGCCAGCAGGGTTTACAACGCGGGTTATATATTACAATAAAAAGTTATTTGATAAAGCGAATATTCCATACCCGAAAGATGGATGGACCTGGGATGAGTTTGTAGACACTGCGAAAAAGTTAACAGATGCAAGCAATAAACAATATGGCTTTGCTTTACGACCTGAGCCAGATACGTATGATTTACAAGGGTTTATTTGGAGTAACGGTAGTAGTTTTGTAAGTGAAGATGGAAAACAAATAAAAGGACATATGAACAGTCCAGAAACAATTGAAGTTATGAAATCTTTTCAAAGTATGCTAAAGGATAAAACGGCTGTATTAGTAGGGGGAAAAAATCAACAGAGCGGTGATGATATTTTTAAAGCTGGGAAGTTAGCGATGTGGGAGAGTGGAATTTGGCCATTAGAAGGATTTAAAGATGCAAAAATTGATTTTGGTACAGTAGAACCTCCTGCATTTAAAGGGAAACCAGTGAAGGGACTTGTTGGTACATCAGCTGTTTCAATTGCAAAAGATGCAAAGCATAAAGAGTTAGCTTGGGAGTTTGTTAAGTTTTATTCTTCACCAGAAGCAATTAAAATGCGAACTTCTGATTTGCCAGTTCGAATTAGTGTTGTAAAAGAATTGAAGAAAGAGGAAGATGCGAATGTTAAACCGTTCTACACAATGCTAGAACGTTCAACAAATACACCAGCATTTTTACTTAACCCAAAATGGGATGAAGTAAACCGGAATTTATCAGCGGCAATAAATGCAATTATGCTTGGACAAGATCCAGAGCAATTATTAAATAAAGCTGTTCAAGATTCAGAGAAATATATGGATAAATAATTGTAAAAGCAAAGAGGTGTGGATGTTGAAATATGGAGTATCTATAGAAAGTGAAACGAATATAGCCATTAGGAAAAAGAAAATGAAATGGGAGAAGCTCGTTCCTTATGCATTTATATTTCCATGGGTATTTGGCTTTGTAACCTTTACCCTTGGTCCTCTTTTATTTTCATTATTTATTAGTTTTTTTGACTGGCCGCTTATTGGAGAAGTTCAATTTGTTGGACTAAAAAACTATCAAGATATGTTTCTAAATGACCCGATGTTTTGGGACTCGTTATGGGTTACGGTGAAATTTGCAGCATTATTTGTTCCATTTAATTTAATTATTGCTCTATTTTTAGCGGTTTTGCTAAATCAAAAGGTAAAAGGATATGCGTTTTTTCGAACATTTTTCTATTTGCCAAGCGTTATTTCTGGTGTGGCTTTAGCGATGATTTGGGCATGGGTGTATAACGGAGAGTATGGTATTTTGAATTATTTTCTATCGCTTGTTGGTATAAAAGGACCAAATTGGTTAAGTGATCCGAACTGGTCGCTAATTGCGATGGTAATTGCTAGTTTATGGGGACAAGGTACGCTTATGCTCATTTTTTTAGCAGGATTAAAAAATATCCCGCAAAACTTGTATGAGGCTGCTTCCATTGATGGAGCTGGAAAAGTGCAACAATTTTTCAAAATTACATTGCCGATGTTAACGCCGACGATTTTATTTAATTTAATTACAACAATTATCGGTGCGTTTCAACAATTAACATTAGCGCTTGTATTAACCGGCGGAGGTCCATTGAAGTCCACCTATTTTTACGCAATGTATGTATATGAAAATGCATTTAAGTATTTTAAAATGGGCTATTCATCAGCGAATGCTTGGTTTATGTTTTTAATCATTTTAGGGTTAACACTACTTGTTTTTAAATCATCAGCAGCTTGGGTTTATTATGAAAATGAGATGAAGTCAAAGTAGAAGATGAATAAGGAGGATGCAGTGTGAGAACGAAGAAGCGCATACATCGAATTGTAGTGTACGCACTATTAATAGGTTTTTCCATTTTATTTTTATTGCCCTTCTTTTGGATGATTACAACATCTGTGAAATCACCAGAAGAATTATATTTATATCCGCCAAAGTGGATTCCATCTGAGTTTAAATTTAGTAATTTTGCAAAGGCGTGGACGAGTCAACCATTTAATACTTTTTTATGGAATTCAATTGTTGTAACAGTATTTTCAACAATCGGACAGTTAATATCATCTTCTTTAGTAGCATACGGTTTTGCACGTTTTAAATTTAAAGGACGGGATATTTTGTTCATGATTGTGCTAGCGACGATGATGATTCCGTGGGAAGTAACGATGATTCCGCTTTATATGGAATTTAATGCTCTCGGCTGGATTAATACGTTAAAATCTTTAATTATTCCATCTTGGTTTGGCGGTGCGTTTTTTATCTTTTTAATGAGACAATTTATTATGTCTGTTCCAAAGGAGCTAGATGAGGCTGCAAGGATGGATGGTGCGAACGCTTTTCAAGTTTACTACCGTATTTATTTACCGATTATGAAACCGATTTTAATTCTTGTTGCTGTTTTTAATATTTTAGGATGTTGGAACGATTATCTAGGACCGCTTATTTTCTTAAATGACCAAAGCAAATATACATTAACGCTAGGTTTAGCACAGTTTAAAGGTATGTTTGGCGTTGATATGGAAGGGATTATGGCGGTGACATTGTTAATTAGTATTGTACCTCTTGCACTCTTCTTTTTCGCACAACGCTATATTGTGGAAGAGTCGGGGCATACGGGCCTTAAATAATAGAGCGTAGAAATGATGTGGCAAAGTGAATGCAAAAAGGAGGATCGATATGGGACATAACATGTTAGAGGACTTAGAAAATGTTCAAGTAACAGGGCGGAATCGCATGGAGGGAAGAGCACATTTTATTCCATTTCAAACTGAACAAGCGGCTCTATCTTTTACGCGTGAAAGCTCTTCTTATTACAAATTGCTGAATGGAATGTGGAAGTTTTTGTACTTAGAATCCCCAAAGCAACTTCCAAAGAATTTTTTCATAAGTGAATTTGATTGTAGTGAATGGGATACGATTCATGTACCTGGGCATTGGCAATTGCAAGGATACGGAAAGCCGCATTATACCGATTTATATTATCCGTTTCCGGTTCAGCCACCCCATGTTCCATTTGAAAATCAAGTGGGTTGTTATAAAAATGAATTTTATATACCAGAAAGTTGGAACGGAGGATGTATTCGTATTCGATTTGAAGGTGTGGATAGTGCCTTTCGTTTATGGATAAATGGAGAAGAAGTGGGATATAGCCAAGGAAGTCGTTTGACGGCAGAGTTTGATATTACATCGTTTGTTCATACCGGAAAGAATACGATGACAGTATGTGTGTATAGATGGTGTGATGGATCTTATATAGAAGATCAAGATATGTGGTGGTTAAGTGGTATTTTTCGTGATGTGTACATTGTGCATGAACCTGCTGTACATATTTATGATATGACGTTATGTACAACGCTTGATGAAAATTATGAAAATGGTGTATTACAACTAAGTACAAAGATTTGCAACGAACAATTACTGAATAAAAATTATGTACTAGAGTATAAGTTTTGTAATAAGAATGGGGAAGTATTAGATCAACATACATCGTATTTGGACTTACAGGGGAAAAGGGTTATAGATGATACACATTCGTTTTCTGTCAAAAAGCCGCAGAAATGGTCCGCAGAAGACCCGTATTTGTATATTGTATTGTTCACGATTCGAAACGAAAATAGTGAAGTTGTAGAAGTGATTTCACAGAAGATCGGTTTCCGGATGATTGAGATGAAGGATAGAAATCTTCTTGTCAATGGTATTCCCATTATATTTAAAGGGGTGAATCGTCACGATCACGACCCGGATACAGGAAGATATGTCACATATGAAACAATGAAACAAGATGTAATGCTTATGAAACAGCATAATATTAATGCGGTGCGAACGGCACATTATCCGAATGATCCACGTTTTTATGATCTATGCGATGAATATGGTTTATATGTAATTGATGAGGCTGATTTGGAATGCCATGGATTTGAGTTAATTGGTAATGCAAACGTATTAAGTGACGATCCTGAATGGGAAAATGCTTATGTAGATCGTGTGGAACGTATGGTGCGTCGAGATCGCAATCATTCTTCAATTATTATGTGGTCACTCGGAAATGAATCTGGGTTCGGTTGTAATTTTATTGCAATGGCGAATAAGTGTAGGGAATTGGACCAATCAAGAATCATTCATTACGAAGGGGATCGAGAAACGAAAGTCGCTGATATTTTTAGTACAATGTATTCTTCAGTCGAAAAGATTATTGGTTATGCAGAAGAAGAAAAGTGGGAAAAACCTCATATTTTATGTGAGTATGCTCATGCGATGGGAAATGGACCAGGCGGATTAAAAGAATATTGGGAAGCGATTTATAGTTATAAAAGATTACAAGGTGGCTTTGTTTGGGAATGGATTGATCACGGATTACGTCAAGTGAATGAAAATGGAGAAGAGTACTTTGCATATGGAGGTAACTTTGGAGATACTCCTCATAATAGTAATTTCTGCATTGATGGACTACTCTTGCCAGATCGAACGCCATCGCCAGCTTTGTTGCAATATAAGAAAATAATTGAACCTATTAAAGTAGGAGAGATAGACATACGAAGTGGTAGGATTTCGATACAAAATATATATGATTTTCGCTCATTGAAAGGCTATCGTGTGCAGTGGGCTGTCAAAAAAGAAGGAAAAGTAATTGCGAGTGATTCTATAGATGCCCCGCCTTTGTTACCGAAAGAGAGTTGTGAGATTCAGTTGCTCTTTAAAGATGAAATAGCCCTTCATACAGAGGCGGATTGCTATGTAACAGTATCGATTGTATTAGGAGCAGATACAGATTGGGGAGTAGCAGGACATGAAATAGCTTGGGAACAATTTTGTATTCCAGCTCTGAAAAAGATAAGAAGAAAAAGAGATTCGAAGTTATATGAGCCAGTAACTTTACATGAAACAAAGGAGGAAATTCGTGTTGCTGGTGAAAGTTTTGCTATTTCTTTTCACCCTGTAACAGGGCGTATAAAAGACTGGACCTTTAAAGGGCAATCACTTATGGAAGAAGGGCCTGAATTAAATATTTGGCGGGCAACAATTGATAATGATATGTATGTAGTTGAAAAATGGAAAGAACAATATGTACACCTTGTGAAACATGACGTAGCGAGTATAGAAGCTGTACAACTTGAAAATGGAAATGTTGAAGTTGTTGTGAAAGGATGTATTTCCCCGCTTGTCGTGAATTGGAAAATTGCTTTTACTTATACGTATGAAATTGAAAGAAGCGGAGCTATGAAAATAGAGACAAAGTTGAATCCAAGCGGTACTTTACCAGAGATGCTTCCGCGAATTGGGCTCGAAATGCGTCTGCCAAAACAATATCAAAATGTAAGTTGGTTTGGACGTGGACCAGGAGAATCATATGTGGATAGTAAAGAAGCGAACAAAATAGATTTGTATGAAATGACTGTAAAGGATTTATTTTTCCCGTATGTTTTTCCGCAAGAGACGGGGAATCGAACAGATGTAAAGTGGGTTTCGTTATATGATCAATATCATGTTGGATTTGTTGCGCATAGTACGCAAGATTTTAATTTTAGCGCCTTGCCTTACACGACAGAAGATTTAGAGAAAGCAGAGCATTTATATGAATTACAAGAAAGGGAGTTTGTTACGTTCCATCTAGATTATAAGCAAAATGGTTTAGGAAGCGCGAGTTGTGGGCCGGCTCAGCTTCCGGAGTATCAGTTGAAGCCGGAGCCATGCCAGTTTGAAGTGTACATTGTTCCTTTTAATGGGGATCATAAACGAGCTTTTGAAATCGTAAAAGAATCTTAAATTACAAGAGAGCCCTTCTATTGTTAGGGCTCTTTCCTAGGGGGATATAAATGTTTGATTTACAACAAGTTCCATTTAGTCGTTACGGTTCTTTTTTAGTTATTTCTTTAAACTATGATAACGGATTACTGATTCGAAACATTCGCGGTGGTGACGACGATTTTGGTGAAGTGTTTAAAATAGAGGTATTAAATCGGAAAGGAGAGGTTTTACCATGTGAAACAAAGATGTCGCCATCTTTACTAACGCTCCAAACTGTAGAAGGTGATGTGAAGATTTGTTTCTCTCATTCTGATACAATTCGTTTTTATTCGGATCGATTGCAGCTACGTTTTATTGGGATTACAAGTTCGTATGATTACTGTATTCCAAGTGCACAAGGTGGGTGGGAAATTAATAGCTTTTCAAAAGAAATAAGATTTCATTTATCTGCTATAGAAGGGGTTATGCATATGGATGCCCCGTTTGAAGAACTTCGTTGTAAACATATTATTGTTGATATTTATGCACAAGATGAAGGATCAGGGATTGATGTGGAACTAACGGAATACAAAACAGTATTGCAGAAGCCGAAGGAGACGAAGACATTCGCGGAGGCGGTGGATGCTGCTGAAGCGGATTTTGTAAATTGGTTACGTCATACATTGGCTGTCCCGAAAGACTTATTGAAAGGAAGAGAGTTAGCGGCTTATATTACATGGTCTTGTATGGTAGAAGCGGAAGGGTATTTACCGAGAAAAGCGATGTATATGTCAAAAAACTGGATGACAAATATATGGAGTTGGGATCATTGTTTTAATGCGATGGCATTAGCGATACATCAGCCGACAGTGGCGTGGGATCAATTTATGATTTTCTTTGATAAGCAAGATGAGTGCGGTGTATTACCGGATTATATTAACGATAAAAGTGGGCTATGGAATTGCTGTAAACCACCTATTCATGGGTGGACGCTGAAATGGATGATGGAACATACAGATTTTATAACAGAAGGGCATTTACAAGAAGTGTATGAACCGTTATGCAAATGGACGGATTGGTGGTTTACATATCGAGATGATGATGGGGATGGGGTTCCTCAATATAATCATGGGAATGATAGCGGTTGGGATAATAGTACGATTTTTCACCGTGGTGCCCCTATTGAGAGTCCGGACTTAAGCTCATTTCTTATTTTACAAATGGAGGTATTATCGGAGGTCGCAGAGAAGCTTGGATTTGAAGAAGAAGCAAAGCGATGGGAAGCGCGAGCAAATACAACGCTCAATCGTATGATTCAACATTGTTGGAGAGAAAAGCGTTTTATTGCCCCGCAATCTGGGAATCATTCATATGAAGTATCAGATAGTCTTGTGTTATATATTCCTCTCATTTTAGGAAAAAGGTTACCTGAAGAAATCATTGAAAGCTTACTTGTAGAATTGAAAAAAGAAAATCACTTTTTGACAAAGTATGGTTTTGCAACAGAGAGTATAAGGAGTCCATATTATCGTGATGATGGATATTGGCGCGGACCAATTTGGGCACCGACAACATTTATTATGACTGAGGCTTTACAAGCAGTTGGCAAAAATGAATTTGCAAAGGATATTGCTGTTCGTTTTTGTAGGATGGCAAATAAAAGTGGGATGGCTGAAAATTTTCATGCACAAACCGGGCAAGGATTGCGTGATTTAGCGTTTACATGGACTTCTAGTGTGTTTCTTATTTTAGCAAATAAGTATTTGTTAACACAAAAAGAAAGTATGCTCTATCAAAAAGTGACAAGATGAAAGAAAGGCACCGATTGGGCACCGGTGCCTTTTTAGTAAGAACGTGGCATAAGCAACAAACAAACAAGATAGACTAAAAAACCTGTTCCGAAGCATAGAATCGCAATAACCCAAAGTATGCGAATCATACTAACGCTTATATCAAAATATTCTCCTAAACCACCGCATACACCAAATAAAACTTTATCAGTTTCAGATCTACGTAACTTTTTTTCCATTATAAACCCCTCTCTTTTTTAATCACCATTTTGTTTCTTTTATGTATTGGTGATTCTTTATACTTTTATCTTACATGGAAAAGAATATGTAAACTATCGAATTATATTACATTTTTCTGAAAGAAGATTACAGTTTTGTAAGGCAGTTGTACACATAAAAGAAAGGAGAGGATAGCCTCCTTTCTTTTATGTGTATATTGCTTTTATTTTCGGAAACGGTAAGGAACTGTTGTGACTATAACATTTTTCTTATATAGAAGATAGACACGTAGTAATACACTCGATTGGTTGTGTAAAAAGTTATGCCAGTTCTTTTTTGTAATAAATTGCGGAATTAAAACGGTAACGAAACGATTCTTTTCTTGCGCCTTATGCTGAATAATTGTAATTAATTTTGCGATAGGACGCATTAAGCTTCGGTAAGATGAGATAAAGGTAACGAGACGAATATTCGGTTGCCATTCTTTCCATTTTTCCTGCATACGTAGTTCGCTTTCTTTATCAAAAGCTACATACACAGCGATAACTTGATCGCTAATTGTTTCTGCGTAATTGATGGATTGTTCGACTACTTTTGTAATACCAGCGACGGGAACAATTACGACGTTACCAGTTACTTTTTCAGGAATTTCATTAAAATTGATGCGCAACTGTTCTCCTACTGCAACATAGTGATTGTGGATGCGATGAAAGATGAAAACAATGATAGGTAAAAAGATAAGAATGGACCATACTTGCGCAAATTTTGTAATGAAAAAAATGAGAAGCACAGTTAATGAAATAAGAGCGCCTAATAAGTTTGTTAGTAACTTAGGCATCCATCCTTTTGGCTTTTCTCGTAACCATTTTATAATCATACCTGTTTGTGACAATGTAAAAGGAATGAATACCCCGACAGCATACAACGGGATTAATTGTTCGGTTTTACCTTGGAATGCAACGATTAAAAGCATAGAACTAATACCTAACGTAATGATTCCATTTGAATACCCTAAGCGATCTCCACGCATTAAATACATACGCGGCATATATTTATCTGATGCTAAATTAAATGCTAAAAGTGGAAATGCTGAAAAACCTGTGTTTGCAGCTAGTACTAAAATAAGCGCAGTTGTTCCTTGAATAAAGTAGTATACAAAATTCCTTCCAAATATATTTGAAGCAATTTGGGACACGACAGTGTCATTATGTTTCGGAGCAATTCCATACCAATAGGCTAAAAATGTAATACCCGTAAATAAAATAGCAAGAATCGTCCCCATGATAACTAATGTTTTTGCTGCATTTTTTGCAGCCGGTTCTTTAAAATTTGGAATTGCATTGGAAATTGCTTCTACCCCTGTTAAAGCGGAACAACCAGATGAAAAAGCCTTCAACAAGAAGAAGAGTGTAATGCCAGGCACGACTGTTCCAATCGGTGTATGTAAATGAGCGGGAGCTTGCCCAGAAAAAATTTTAAAAACACCAGCAATAATTAAAATAACAAGTGCAAAGGCAAAGAGATAGACAGGATAAGCTAGAATCGATGCTGACTCCGTTACGCCTCTTAGATTCAAAATTGTAATAAATAAAACAAGTATGACCGCGATTGGAACGGTGTATGTGTGCAAAGCCGGAAAAGCAGATGTAATAGCATCGGTTCCAGCTGAAACACTTACAGCTACAGTAAGAATATAATCAACAAGTAATGATCCTCCTGCAATAAGCCCAGCATTTGTGCCTAAGTTTGTTTTGGAAACAACATAAGCACCTCCGCCATGCGGATAAGAAAAAATAATTTGTCGGTATGATAAAATGAGCGCTGTCAATAAGATTAAAACGCCAATTGCGATCGGGATGGAATACCAGAAAGCAATCGCTCCAAATGCAGCTAATACAATTAAAATTTGTTCTGTTCCGTAAGCGACAGAAGAAAGGGCGTCAGAAGAAAGGATCGCGAGTGCCTTTAGTTTATTTAATTTTTGTTCCCCGAGTGCTGTTGACTTAAGTGGTCTACCGATTAAAAATCGTTTGAAGGCCGAAAACATAATGACACCACCAATACATAAAATTTTGCGTGCAAAGCGGATTGGTATGAACACATACATCCCTGTTTGGTAGTATTGGCTGTTTATTGATGAATCTTTCTGAAAAGAAAGAGGTAATAAATGGAGTTTGGGGATTTTCGCGCTTATTATTTGAAAAAGATTTTTTGGAAGTTCTTACATATATATAAATCATAAATAACGTGCCGAAATTAGCCCATTTTCATTCACCACCTGCACATTTTGTTCATACAATATCTTGACTAAATAAACACCCAACTTACACATATACAGCTCTGGCTTAAGCAAGGAGGGTTATACCAGTTGAAGGAAAAAGCATATCAATCTAAACCGTTACTCACAAAGAGAGAGAGAGAAGTCTTTGAATTATTGGTTCAAGATAAAACGACGAAAGAAATTGCAAGTGAACTATTTATTAGTGAAAAAACTGTACGCAACCACATATCAAATGCAATGCAAAAGCTAGGGGTTAAAGGACGTTCGCAAGCGGTTGTTGAGCTTCTTCGTATGGGGGAACTCGAATTATAATAGGTGAAGCCGACTTTTTATAAAAGGTCGGCTATTTTTCTGTCTTGCAAATTGCGAAGAAAAGGAGCAAAATAAAAAAGTCCTGGTCTATACAGGTACATATTTGGAAATCTATTAACAGGTATATTTTGGATCTGTAAAGATCTAAAGTATGTAAGATATAATGATATGCAAAAAAATAAGATGATGAATGAGAAAACGGGTGATTATGTTGAATAGAGCAATTGGTGTCATTGATTCGGGAGTAGGGGGATTAACGGTAGCGAAAGAGTTAATTCGTCAGCTGCCAAAAGAGCGTATTATATATTTAGGAGATACAGCACGTTGTCCTTATGGCCCGCGTTCTCGCGAGGAAGTGCGTCAATTCACATGGGAAATGACAGAGTATTTATTAGCACTTGATATTAAAATGCTAGTTATTGCTTGTAATACTGCAACTGCGGTCGTACTTGAAGAGATGCAAAAACAATTAAAAATTCCAGTAGTGGGTGTGATTCATCCTGGTTCGCGTACAGCTTTAAAAGTGACGAATACGTACCATGTTGGTATTATTGGAACAATTGGAACGGTGAAAAGTGGTGCGTATGAAGATGCGTTAAAGTCCATTAATAACCGCGTTATGGTAGAAAGCTTAGCGTGTCCGCCATTTGTTGAACTTGTTGAAAGTGGAAACTTTGAGAGTGAGATGGCGTATGAGGTTGTTAGAGAAACGTTGCAACCACTGAAAAATACTGAAATTGATACGCTGATTTTAGGATGTACACATTATCCGATTCTAGGCCCAGTTATTAAGCGGGTAATGGGAGATAAGGTGCAGTTAATTAGTTCTGGAGATGAAACAGCTCGTGAAGTAAGTACGATACTATATCATAGTAAAATGTTAAATGAAGGGGAAGAACAAAGCGACCATCTTTTCTTAACCACAGGAAAAATAGATTTATTCAAAGAAATTGCTTCTAAATGGTTTGGACAGCCGATTGAAAATGTAAAACATATTAATTTGTAAACAAGTTAATAATAGATTTGTATAAAAAACTTCTGAGAAATCAGGAGTTTTTTTGTTTAGTAAATTGTAAGATAAGTTGTTATTGCTTGTTCTAAAATGATAAAGAGCTCGTATACATATAGTACAAACTTAGATTTTAGGGGGAAATGGTATGCCTAAATCCACTTTTAAATGGCTTGTTTGTGTTACAGTAAGCGCAGCTTTATTATCAGGATGCGGTTTGTTAAATCAGGAGAAAGAAACAGAACAAATTGATCCACCGAAAAAAGTTGCGTATACAGATGGTGAGAAGAAAGAGACTGCTACAAAAGAAAAACAAGGGCAAACGAAGAAATATGATTTATACCTCGTTGATAAAAATGGTTATGTTGTACCGCAAACATTTGATTTACCTGCGCCCAAAGGGAATGCAGTTGTGAAGCAAACATTGGAATATCTTGTGAAGGATGGTCCTGTAACAAATATGTTGCCAAATGGATTTCAAGCGGTTCTTCCAGCGAATACAACGCTGTCAGTTGATGTGAAAAAAGATGGGACAGCAGTTGTTGATTTCTCAAAGGAAATAAAAAATTATAAAAAAGAAGAAGAGCGTCAAATCGTGGAATCTGTAGCATGGACATTGACGCAATTTAAAGAAATTAAGCAAGTCAAATTTCAGATGAACGGTAAAAATTTAGAAACGATGCCGGTTGCTGGTACACCGATTGGTGAAGGGGTTAGCCGTGCGGATGGAATTAACTTTGATGATGAGCAAGTGGCGGATGTAACGAATACGAAGCCGGTTACACTTTATTTCCTAGCGCGAAATAATAAAAAACAGTACTATGTGCCAGTAACACGCCGCGTGGCAGAAGGAAAGGAACATGAAGTAGCAACGGTTGTGAATGAGCTTGTTAAAGGACCGTCGGGTTCAGCTTTACTTAATGATTTTAATCCAGATGTAAAGCTCGTTAGTGAACCGAAAGTGCAAGATGGAAAGGTTACATTGAATTTCAATGAAAATATATATGTGAACAAAGGAAAAAGTATGATTTCAAATTATGTACTGCAATCACTCGTTCTATCTTTAACGGAAAAACAAGGTGTGAAAAATGTTTCTGTTGAAGTAAATGGAAAAGCAAATCTTGTTAACGAGAAGGGTGAGAAATTAACAAAACCTGTTGATCGTCCGCAAAACGTGAATACAGGTAGTTTTTAATCGTAAATAATTTGATATACTTATGTAGGAAAGGGGAATTTCTTTTTGAGTTCCCCTTCTTCTGTTGATATACATAATCATAAATTTAAAACGGGCTATACTAACAAGTAGCAGTTACTAGGTAGGGGGTTATTTTATGCGAGTAGATGGTAGACAAGCGGCAGAACTGCGCAATATACATCTTCATACAAATTATTTAAAACATCCAGAAGGGTCTGTACTAATTGAAGTTGGAGATACAAAGGTTATTTGTTCGGCAACGATTGAAGAACGTGTGCCACCATTTATGAGAGGCGAAGGAAAAGGGTGGGTAACAGCTGAATACGCCATGATTCCACGCGCAACAGAACAACGTACAATTCGTGAGTCCAGTAAAGGGAAAGTAACTGGTCGCACAATGGAAATTCAACGTTTAATTGGACGAGCATTACGTGCGGTTGTTGATTTGGAAGCACTTGGGGAAAGAACGGTTTGGATTGATTGTGATGTAATCCAGGCAGATGGAGGAACACGAACAGCGTCTATTACGGGTGCTTATGTCGCGATGGTGTTAGCATTTGAAAAGTTATTACAAGCAGAAAAAGTATCTAAAATTCCAGTAAAAGATTATTTAGCTGCAACATCCGTTGGAATTGTTGAAGACCAAGGTGTAGTTTTAGATCTAAACTATGCAGAAGATTCTCAAGCTGATGTTGATATGAACGTTATTATGACGGGGAAAGGCCATTTTGTTGAAGTGCAAGGAACTGGAGAAGAAGCAACATTTAGCCGTGCGGAGTTAAATGAATTACTTGATGCAGCTGAAAATGGGATTTTACAACTCATTGAAAAACAAAAAGAAGCATTAGGTGACATCGTATCTCATATAGAGTAGAGGTGGGAAATATGAAACATGTTGTTGTAGCAACGAAAAATATAGGGAAAGTACGTGAATTTGCCGAGCTATTTGAGAGATTTGACTTAGAAGTAAAATCTCTTCATGACTTCCCTAATATTGAAGAAGTCGAGGAAACTGGTGAAACATTTGAAGAAAATGCACTTTTGAAAGCGGACAGTTTATGTAAACAGTTAAATTCAATTGTTATTGCGGATGATTCAGGGCTAATTGTTGATGCGTTGAATGGAAATCCTGGTGTGCGCTCTGCTCGCTATGCTGGTGAGCAAAAAGATGATCAGGCAAATATCGATAAAGTTTTAACAGGATTAGATGGCGTTTCGATGGAAAAGCGTACAGCGCGTTTTTATTGTGCGTTAGCGGTTGCTTTTCCAGAAGAAAATAAAGAGTCGGTTATTGTAAATGGAACATGCGAAGGGAAAATTCTAGAGCAACGTCGTGGTGAAAATGGTTTCGGATATGATCCAATCTTTTATGTAGAAGAATACAAACGAGCAATGGCAGAGTTAACTTCAGATGAGAAAAATGAAATCAGTCACCGCGGGCGTGCTCTTCGAAAGTTGGAAGAAAAAATTTCAGCGTGGTTTTTAGAAGAAGAATAAGGGAGAGAGACCGATGAGAGCTTTAATTGTAAGCGATAGTCACGGTTCTACGAAAGAATTACAGCAATTAAAAGATACATATGAGGGAAATGTAGATGTTATGATTCATTGCGGTGATTCAGAACTAACGCCAGATCATCCAGATTTACGAGGGTTCCAAGTAGTAAAAGGGAATTGCGATCTATATAATGGTTTTGAAGAAGAAATCATTACTGATGTAGATGAAATGCGCTTTTTTGCTACACACGGTCATCGATACAATATTAAAATGACTTTGCAAACACTTTTATATCGTGCAAAAGAAGTGGGAGCGAATATTGTATGTTTTGGACATTCTCATATGTTGGGAGCGGAATTTATTGATGGTATTTTATTCATCAATCCAGGAAGCATTTTACTGCCACGTTCCCGTAAAGAAAAAACATTTACTTTGTTAGAAGTAAATGAAAAGGACATTGAAATTCGATTTGAAACATTAGCTGGAAAAGTTGTCGCACATAAAACTTTTCAAAGAGGATAAGAAAAATTATCCTCTTTGAAAAAAGGTGTTGACTTTATCTGCGTGTGCAAATATAATAAACCTTGTCGATAAGATATCAGACGGAAATGAAAACAAAATATGCGGGTGTAGTTTAGTGGTAAAACAAGAGCCTTCCAAGCTCTGGTCGAGAGTTCGATTCTCTTCACCCGCTCCATGTCCCAGTAGCTCAGCAGGATAGAGCAACGGCCTTCTAAGCCGTCGGTCGGGAGTTCGAATCTCTCCTGGGACGCTAAAAAAACCTTGTTATCTTTTGATGACAAGGTTTTTTGTTTATTCAAAAATTAATCGTTAATAAATTTTTCAAAAACAAACCCATAATCTTTCACGTTATATTGCTTCTTCGTATCCACAAGCCAATTAAACGCAATTTGATTCATTTCTTTAAATTGCTCTGCTAAATTAACTTGTGCATTCGTAATACGACTAAATGTGTTAGAAGCCATATCTAAACTTTTATGAGCATATTGTAATGTAATATCATTTTCGTATGAAATTTCCTCAATTTTGAGAAGAGCTTTATATAAGTCTTTTAATTCCTCGATATGTTTTTTATGAACGTCAATTGAGTAATATTCATCTCCCATATGGAATTTAATTTCTACATCTAAATCGATTGTACCAGCAGTTTCTAACGCTACATTTTTAATTTGATGTTTGCTGTAGCTGAAGCGGCGTAATGTACGTTTTTTACTTGCTGCACTCGTACCATCTAAGTGAATTAACCCTTTGTTTGTAAAACAATATTCATCTGATTTTGATTTAATTAGAAAATAAATTTTTTCTCCATCTTCATGCATCACATAATCATCAGCATCCACTTTATCATAATCTTTCGGTGTGATTACAGAACCTACATCGCTTAGCCCGAGAACATCAGCAGCTACTTTTTTGAACATATGGATCATCCCCTTTAATTTCTGGATTTTGAATTACATAAAAATATTTTAACATTTTTCAACAAGGGAATTAGGCTGTATTTAAAAATTTATAAGAAGGTGAAGGAGAGAAATATCTCGAATGTGATGTAATAAATAATTACAAAAGTGTTTCGTAAATCAATTAGTTTAAGAATAAATTCACCAAATAAGTACTAAGAAAAGAATGTTAATTTTGCAGACGATTATAGAGAACTCCCGTAAAACCACTTTCAATTATGTTAGGTGGTTTTTTTCTTTTGAAATCTTACAATTCTGTAAGGTAAGTGTAAGAAAGTTCGATGGTAACAAAATGCCAGTTCTTTATAATTAAGGTAACGAAGATGACACGAGGAGGAAGAAAAACATGAAAGGATTAGTCGTAACGGCTTTAACAGTAGCTTTCGGGTTTGTTGCATATGAGAAATTAACAGATGTAATTGAGGTTGTAAAACATTTAGTAGCATAGAGAGAATTGTTATGAGAGGGAAAGGGTAAATGAATGGAATGGTTACTCGGAATTATAGGTGTTTGTAGTGTTATATTATTGTCATTTGTCCCTAGCGGAATACTAAGTCCTACTACAAGTTTATTTTTTATGTGTTTACTTGCCTGCATTATGCTTATTATTATGTTTTTGATGAAACGAAGTAAGCCAATCTTCTTTTTTAGCATGGTTGTTGTTACAATTATTGTTCTCCAAATGATTACTCTTTTCGTATATCCTACAATTATAAAAGCTGCCCATTAATGAGGAAATCCTCTGCGTTATTTGCTGAGGGTTTTTTATATGTATAAAGAGGATTTTCTGATATGATTTTTTCGTTTTAATTATAAAAGTCGAATATTTTCATATTTCAAATAAATGTATTTGGAATGTTGTTTTCTTAACAGCCATTTGTTATATTTACTTTGAAGATATTTAAAATCTAAAAAAAGAGGCGGACGTATGGATAAAAAAGAAAATACGGTCGTATTGTTTCCGCAGTTGTCAGAGCGTTATATTGATCAAGGGTTTATGGCGCTGCGGGAGCGGAAGTTCGAAGATGCATTGCGCTGTTTTGAAATATTACGCCAGTATAATGGAGAAACAGAGCAAACAGAATTAGCTTCAGTTATTTGTTTATTAGAATTAAAGCGAATGGAAGAATCAAAAGACCGATGTGAGAAGTTGCTTGAAACAGGAACAGTCTTGTTTGGGGATATTCTTGAAACATACGTGACTATTTTAGTTCAAACAAATGATTATGTAGGTGTAATTGAGACTGTTGAAGAGGTTTTGCAGAAGAAAGAATTGACTGTAGAGCAAAGAGAAAAGTTAGCGCAGCTTGCCCAATTTGCGGAGAATATGCTAAATGGTGAGGGAACGACGCTAGTAGAATCAGATTTTGATCTGGAAGAATTTTCGAAAAAACTATTTGTAGAAAATTTTGGGCAGCAGCTACAGGTAATTCATGCTCTTTTAATTAAAAACCTCGAAAAAGCTTTGCCAGCTTTACGGAAATTTCTCGTTGATAGCACGCGACATCCATATTTAAAAACTTCTATTATATACAAAATGGTAGAGAAGCGTATGAAAGAAGAAATAGAAGTAGAGAAATTTGGCGAAAGAATAATGATTATTCCAGCTCATTTGGATCATAATGATGAGTACTCGAAGAAAGTTATACATATATTATCTAATCGTTTAGAAAGTGATAATCCAAATATGTTTGAGGCGATTATTACATATTGGAGAGAAATGCAAGCAAGTATTTTCCCGTTCCCATTACTAATAGATAAAGTAGAAGTATGGGCAGCGGTTTTAGAGCGAATCGGGAGAAAGCGTTTCGGATTGATCATCGATGAAGAGGAACTTATGGAGGCGTATAATATTACCGTTGAAGAGTTTCATATTGCCTATCAATGGTTTTTACGCGTGGAGAGAGAAGGGCATTTACCTGTATAATTATGAAAAAGAATCGTTCAGTTATTGAAACGAGAATATTCTATGTTATAATGTAAGGGTTGCAAAAGGCTGAATTATGCCTGCTTGTAAGAGGAGAGAAGTATAATTCTCTTACTTAATATGTTTCATATTATTCTCGAACAAAATATACCGTGTTTGTCTTATAGACAAATAATAGATTGAGAATCGCGTGTCTTAAGGCTTATTGCTAGAAGATTAGAAAGCTTAAATAAATTGGCTTTCATGCTTTTGTTGTTTCTAAAAAAGAAATAATGAAAATCTCAATCTGTAGAGGTATGTGCATACATTATTATAGTTGGAGGGAAAGAATAAATGGCTGCAAAATGGGAAAAATTAGAAGGTAACGTTGGCGTTTTAACAATCGAAGTTGATGCTAAAGAAGTAAACAACTCTATCGACGCTGCGTTCAAAAAAGTAGTAAAAACAATTAACGTACCTGGTTTCCGTAAAGGAAAAATGCCTCGTCCGTTATTCGAACAACGCTTTGGTATTGAATCTTTATACCAAGATGCTTTAGATATTATCTTACCAAAAGCATACGGTGAAGCAATCGATGAAACTGGTATCTTCCCAGTTGCTCATCCTGAAATCGACATCGAGAAGTTCGAGAAAAATGAAAACTTAATCTTCACTGCAAAAGTTACTGTAAAACCTGAAGTTAAATTAGGTGAATACAAAGGACTAGCAGTAGAAAAAGTTGAAACAACTGTAACTGACGAAGATGTAGAGAACGAATTACAATCTTTACAAGAGCGTCAAGCTGAACTAGTTGTTAAAGAAGAAGGTACTGCTGAAAACGGCGATACAGCTGTAATCGACTTTGAAGGTTTCGTTGATGGCGAAGCATTCGAAGGCGGAAAAGGCGAGAACTACTCTCTAGCAATCGGTTCTGGTACATTCATCCCAGGTTTTGAAGAGCAATTAATTGGTCTAAAAGCTGGCGAGTCAAAAGACGTTGAAGTATCATTCCCAGAAGAGTACCATGCAGAAGAACTTGCTGGTAAACCAGCAACATTTAAAGTGACAGTTCATGAAATTAAAGCAAAAGAACTTCCAGCTTTAGATGACGAGTTCGCTAAAGATGCAGACGAAGAAGTTGCAACTCTTGAAGAGTTAAAAGCAAAACTTCGTACAAACTTAGAAGAAGGCAAAAAGCACGAAGCTGAGCACAAAGTTCGTGACGAAGTAGTAGAAAAAGCTGCTGATAACGCTGAAATCGAAATTCCAGAAGCTATGATCGAAACTGAGTTAGATCGTATGATTCGTGAATTCGAACAACGCTTAAGCCAACAAGGTATGAACCTTGAGCTTTACTACCAATTCACAGGTACTGACGCTGACAAGTTAAAAGAACAAATGAAAGAAGATGCACAAAAACGTGTAAGAATCAACCTTGTTCTTGAAGCGATCATTGAAGCTGAAAACATCGAAGTTACTGAAGAAGAAGTAACTGCAGAAGTTGAAAAAATGGCTGCAATGTACAATATGCCAGTTGACGCTATCACACAAGCTCTTGGAAGCTTAGATGCTTTATCTGAAGACATTAAAGTTCGTAAAGCTGTAGACTTCTTAGTAGACAACAGCAAAGCTGCATAATAAAATAACAAGGCGCGATTTTGGATCGTGCCTTGTTTTATAAATATAGATATAAATATATTTATAAAACTTTTCGATGAAGAAGGAAATGATCCTTCTAAAGTCGAATATACATATTTCAAAAGTTTTAAAAATTTTTTATTTGTACATAACTAGTCATATTATTTGTATTTCTCGCCACGTAGTGACATAATATGTATTTACATACGATACATTTATCGTGTACATACGAAGGCAAGATATTAGCACTTTGTAAGGGGTGTGAAAATATGTTTAAATTTAATGATGAAAAAGGGCAATTAAAATGTTCTTTCTGTGGTAAAACACAAACGCAAGTCCGAAAGCTTGTTGCTGGTCCTGGTGTTTACATTTGTGATGAGTGCATTGAGCTTTGTACAGAGATTGTGCAAGAGGAGCTTGCGAAGGACGAAGAAGTAGAATTCAAAGATGTACCGAAACCGGTAGAAATTCGTGAAATCTTAGATGAGTATGTAATCGGACAAGATAATGCGAAGAAAGCATTAGCGGTAGCGGTATATAATCATTACAAACGCATCAATTCTAACAGCAAAATTGATGATGTAGAATTGGCGAAAAGTAATATCGCACTTATCGGGCCAACAGGTAGTGGTAAAACATTATTGGCACAAACATTAGCGCGTATTTTAAATGTTCCATTTGCAATCGCGGACGCAACATCTTTAACAGAAGCTGGATATGTAGGGGAAGATGTAGAAAACATCTTACTAAAACTTATTCAAGCAGCTGATTATGATGTAGAGAAAGCTGAAAAAGGAATCATTTATATTGATGAGATTGATAAAGTGGCGCGTAAGTCAGAAAATCCATCAATTACACGTGATGTATCTGGTGAGGGTGTACAGCAGGCCCTTCTGAAAATTTTAGAGGGTACTGTAGCAAGCGTTCCGCCTCAAGGTGGTCGTAAACATCCGCATCAAGAGTTTATTCAAATTGATACAACGAACATCTTATTCATTTGTGGTGGTGCGTTTGATGGTATTGAGCCAATTATTAAACGTCGCCTTGGTGAAAAAGTAATTGGATTTGGTTCAGAGAAGAAAAATGCTGATGTAAATGAAAAGCATGTTTTATCTCACGTATTACCAGAAGACCTTTTACGATTTGGTTTAATTCCAGAGTTTATTGGTCGTCTTCCGGTTATTGCGAACCTAGAACCACTTGATGAAGGTGCTCTTGTTGATATTTTAACAAAACCGAAAAATGCGCTTGTAAAACAGTTCCAAAAATTATTGGAGCTTGACGATGTTGAGTTGGAATTTGAAGAAGGAGCACTGATTGAAATTGCGAAAAAAGCAATTGAACGTAAAACAGGTGCTCGTGGACTTCGCTCTATTATTGAAGGCTTAATGCTAGATGTAATGTTCGAGCTTCCATCTCGTAAAGATATCGAGAAGTGTATTCTTTCAAAAGAAACAGTAGCAGACAATGCACCGCCAAAATTGGTGTTACAAGACGGTACTGTACTCGATACAAAAACATCTGCATAGTGTAAAAATGAAACAGCAATTTTTATAATTGCTGTTTCTTATTATGTTTAGCACTATTCCTCCCAGGAAATACTAAATGGTAAAACATAGCGGGAGGAAATGAATTATGAGCTGGACAAACATATTCTTACTTGTTCAACTTGTTTTTGGTGTAATTGTCGGATTGTATTTTTGGCATTTGCTCCGAAACCAGCGAACACAAAAAGTTTCAATTGATCGAGAATCGAAAAAAGAATTAGAACAACTTCGCAAAATGCGCGAGATTTCTTTGACAGAACCACTTGCCGAGAAGGTACGTCCTACATCTTTTTTAGATATTGTTGGCCAAGAGGACGGAATTAGATCATTAAAGGCAGCACTGTGTGGACCGAACCCGCAGCATGTCATTATATATGGACCTCCTGGGGTAGGGAAAACAGCGGCAGCACGTCTTGTGTTAGAAGAAGCGAAGAAAAATCAAAAATCACCATTTCGTATGAATGCAACATTTATTGAACTAGATGCAACAACTGCCCGCTTTGATGAGCGTGGCATTGCTGATCCTTTAATTGGCTCGGTACATGATCCGATTTATCAAGGTGCAGGTGCAATGGGGCAAGCAGGAATTCCACAACCGAAAAAAGGTGCCGTAACGGATGCACATGGTGGCATTTTATTTATTGATGAAATTGGTGAATTGCATCCAATCCAGATGAATAAAATGTTAAAAGTATTAGAAGATCGCAAAGTATTTTTGGAAAGTGCATACTACAGTGAAGAAAATTCAATGATTCCAACATACATACATGATATTTTTCAAAAAGGCTTACCAGCAGATTTCCGCTTAGTCGGAGCGACAACTCGTTCTCCAGATGAAATTCCTCCTGCTATTCGTTCTCGTTGTTTAGAAGTTTTCTTCCGTGAACTTGATACAGAAGAAATTCAAAAAGTAGCGAAGAATGCAGCTGAAAAAGTGAAAATGGAAATTGGAAAACAAGGTGTTGAAATGATCGGCATGTATGCAAGAAATGGAAGAGAAGCCATTAATCTTGTGCAAATTTCTGCAGGAATGGCGATTAATGAGGGACGTTCTTTTATTAAAGATGAGGATATTGAATGGGTTGTACATTCTAGTCAGCTTACTCCAAAATATGAAAAGCGTATTTATCCAATTCCGAAGATCGGTCTTGTAAACGGTCTTGCAGTATATGGACCGAATACAGGGGCGCTATTAGAAATTGAAGTAATGGCAATCCCAGCTGCGGAAAAAGGTACGATAAATGTTACAGGAATTGTGGAAGAAGAGAGTATTGGTAGTCAAACAAAATCGATTCGCCGTAAAAGTATGGCAAAAGGATCCGTTGATAATGTATTAACCGTGCTCCGCTCCCTAGACTTGTTACCAGAAGGATATGATATACATATTAATTTCCCAGGTGGTATTCCAATTGATGGTCCTTCAGCAGGCATTGCAATGGCAACAGGTGTATATTCAGCGCTTCACCAAGTGTATGTGAATAACGAAATAGCGATGACCGGAGAAATAAGTATTCATGGAGAAGTAAAACCAGTAGGCGGCGTATATGCAAAAGTAAAAGCAGCAAAAAAGGCAGGAGCGAAAAAGGTTATTATTCCTGCTGAAAACATGCAGCCATTTTTATATACGATAAAGGGTATCGAGATTATTCCCGTTCGAAAATTAAAAGAAGTTTTTGCGTTAACATTCGTCCAGGAAAAATTGCATCGTGAAATTGATGTGCATCGCGAGCTAGATGAAGGCGATGTACAATCGATGTAAATTAAATCGGGTTCTAAGAAGTGATTTCCTTTTAGGTAAATGGGAAATAGAACATGTAATATTTGCCAGACTTCGTTTAAGTTTGTATGCTTAAGCGAGGTCCCTTTTTCTTTTATCCCGCTATTCGTGGGCAATAAGCCCCTACTTCAAAGCCCAGAGAGAAGAGGAGGAAATAGGTAGGGCAACTTACCTGTAAAAGCCCGATTGGTGATGGTTAACTAAGGCCCCTACGGCTGGAAGTTTCACTTTATAGAGAAAGAAAAAGTAGGAGATTTGCAATTGCAAGGAATCTCTGCAATTGCATCCAAGTGTATTGTAATATAAAATAGTTGAACAGGAGTTTAATTTATTATGGAGGTGCTATGTCTAGTATGAATACGAACGAAAGAATTGTGCCCCTCCTACCATTAAGAGGCGTTCTCGTATATCCAACGATGGTTCTGCATCTTGATGTAGGACGTGATAAATCAATACAAGCACTAGAGCAGGCAGCAATGGATGAAAATATCATCTTTTTAGCGATGCAAAAAGAAATGAATATCGATGATCCAAAAGAAGATGACATATATAGTGTGGGTACAGTAGCGAAAGTAAAGCAGATGTTAAAACTGCCGAACGGTACGCTTCGTGTCCTTGTAGAAGGTTTACATAGAGCAGAAATTGTAGAATTTATTGAAGAAGAAAATGTAATACAGGTTTCTATTCAAACAGTAACAGAGGAAGAAGAAGGCGATCTAGAAGAAAAGGCTCTAATGCGCACGTTACTTGAACATTTCGAGCAATATATTAAAGTTTCGAAAAAAATATCGAATGAAACGTTTGCGACAGTAGTAGATGTTGAAGAACCTGGCCGCCTAGCTGATTTAATTTCTTCTCATCTACCAATTAAAACAAAACAAAAGCAAGAAATTTTGGAGATTAGATCAGCGAAAGAAAGATTACATACGCTCATTTCCATTATTCAAGATGAACAGGAACTACTTAGTTTAGAAAAGAAAATTGGACAAAAGGTGAAACGTTCGATGGAACGTACGCAAAAAGAATATTTCTTGCGTGAACAAATGAAGGCGATTCAAACAGAACTTGGTGATAAAGAAGGTAAAGGCGGCGAAGTAGAGGAACTTCGCGAAAAAATCGAAGAGGCTGGAATGCCAGAAGAAACGAAGAAAGCTGCCCTAAAAGAATTAGATCGTTATGAAAAGTTGCCAGTAAGTTCTGCAGAGAGTGGTGTCATTCGCAATTATCTGGATTGGTTATTAGCACTTCCGTGGACAGAAGCGACAGAGGATATGATCGATTTAGCACATTCTGAAACGATTTTAAATAGAGATCATTATGGTCTTGAGAAAGTGAAAGAACGTGTACTGGAATATTTAGCTGTACAAAAGCTAACAAATTCTTTAAAAGGACCAATTCTTTGTCTAGTAGGCCCTCCGGGTGTTGGGAAAACATCTTTAGCTCGTTCGATTGCCACATCGTTAAATCGTAATTTTGTCCGTGTTTCCCTTGGTGGTGTTCGTGATGAATCTGAAATTCGTGGTCACCGTCGTACATATGTGGGAGCAATGCCAGGGCGTATTATTCAAGGGATGAAGAAGGCAAAAACAATCAACCCAGTCTTTTTATTAGATGAGATTGATAAGATGTCCAATGATTTCCGCGGCGATCCGTCTGCTGCATTATTAGAAGTATTAGACCCGGAGCAAAACCATAATTTTAGCGATCATTATATTGAAGAGCCGTACGACCTATCAAAAGTAATGTTTGTTGCAACTGCAAATACGCTTGCGAGCATTCCAGGTCCGCTCCTTGATCGTATGGAAATTATTTCGATTGCTGGTTATACAGAGATTGAAAAGGTACATATTGCTCGTGAACATTTATTGCCGAAGCAATTAAAAGAACATGGCTTGCGAAAAGGGAATTTACAAATTCGTGATGAAGCCCTGCTTGAAATTATTCGCTACTATACGCGCGAGGCTGGTGTTCGAACGTTAGAACGTCAAATTGCAAAGATTTGTCGTAAAGCAGCAAAGATTATTGTAACAGAAGAGCGTAAACGTATTATTGTAACGGAAAAAAATATTACAGACCTACTTGGTAAACATATATTCCGTTATGGGCAAGCTGAAACGAAAGATCAAGTTGGAATGGCAACTGGTTTAGCGTATACAGCTGCTGGCGGTGATACACTCGCAATTGAAGTATCTGTATCACCAGGAAAAGGAAAATTAATTTTAACAGGGAAACTTGGGGATGTTATGAAAGAATCCGCACAAGCTGCATTTAGTTATATTCGCTCTCGTGCAGAAGAACTTCATATCGATTCAAATTTCCATGAAAAGAATGACATCCATATTCATGTTCCAGAAGGAGCAGTGCCAAAGGATGGTCCATCAGCTGGTATTACGATGGCAACGGCGCTTATTTCCGCATTGACAGGTGTACCTGTCAGTAAAGAAGTAGGGATGACAGGTGAAATTACCCTTCGTGGTCGTGTATTACCAATCGGTGGTTTAAAAGAAAAAACATTAAGTGCTCATCGCGCAGGCTTAACAAAAATTATTTTGCCAGCCGAAAATGAAAAGGATTTAGATGATATTCCAGAAAGCGTAAAAGAAAACCTTACGTTTGTGCTTGTGTCTCATTTAGACGAAGTATTGGAGCACGCATTAGTAGGAGTGAAACAATGAAAGTAACAAAAGCAGATATTGTCATTAGTGCTGTTAAACCAGAACAATATCCAGATGGTGACTTACCAGAAATTGCATTAGCAGGTCGTTCTAATGTTGGGAAGTCTTCCTTTATTAATAAAATTTTAAATCGTAAAAAGTTAGTGCGTATTTCTTCTAAACCAGGAAAAACGCAGACACTCAACTTTTTCTTAATTAATGAAATGATGCATTTTGTCGATGTTCCAGGTTATGGATATGCGAAAGTATCGAAAACAGAGCGAGCGGCATGGGGCAGAATGATTGAAACCTATTTTACAACGCGTGAGCAATTAGATGCGGCTGTATTAGTAGTTGATCTACGTCACCCGCCGACAAACGATGATGTTATGATGTATGATTTCTTAAAGCATTATGAAATTCCAACAATCATCATTGCAACAAAAGCCGATAAAATTCCGAAAGGGAAATGGCAAAAGCATTTGAAGGTTGTGAAAGAAACGCTTGATATTGAACAAGGTGATGAAGTTGTTCTATTTTCATCGGAAACAGGGCTTGGAAAAGAAGAAGCGTGGAAAGCCATTCATAAGTTTACAAAAACAAAAAACGTGTGACGATTCGTCGCACGTTTTTTTGTTTACTTATAGTACGTTTAATGTAACTTCAATATTTCCTCTAGTCGCTTTTGAATATGGACATACGCCATGTGCAGCTTCTACAAGCTCTCGTGCTTCAGCATGAGAAACGCCAGCTACACGTACATCAAGTACAGCAGATAATCCAAAACCACCGTCCGTATCTTTCCCAATTGAAATATGAGCTGTCACTTCTGTACTTTCTACTTTTACACGTTTTGTACGAATAACAAGTTGTAATGCACTATCAAAGCATGCTGCATAACCAGCTGCAAATAATTGTTCTGGGTTCGTTGCTTCGCCGCCCATACCGCCTAATGCTTTTGGCATCTTCACATCAAGGTTTAGAATGCCGTCTTCAGAAACAACTTTCCCGTTTCTTCCACCTGTTGCAGTTACAGTTGCTGTGTATAATTTTTCCATCCTTATTCCCCTTTTCTATCATTTATTGGTTTCATGGTTTCAATTAATTTATTTAATTGAACTAATAATGATCGGTATTCTTGCTCTGTAATTCCTAAATTGATAGCAATGGTTTTTGGCAATGAACATGCTTTTTCTTTTAAAGCGTGTCCTTGTTCTGTTAGTTCAATGCACACCTTGCGTTCATCTTCCTTAGAACGAACACGTTTAACTAATCCTAATGTTTCCATGCGTTTTAACATAGGGGTTAAAGTGCCGGAATCTAAAAATAGACGTTCACCAATTTCTTTTACAGTTAATCCATCTTGCTCCCAAAGTACTAATAATGTAATGTACTGTGGATACGTAATACCCATTTCTTCTAAATAAGGTCGATAAAAGCGTGTTACTTCCCTAGAGCAAGCATAAATAGAAAAGCAAAGCTGATTATCGAGATGCAAAGGATTATCTTTCATGAGCATCCCTCCTTTTTAATTGTGCACAATTAAATTTTGTAAAATAAATATAACGAAAAAGAAATGAGATGTCAAATACATTGCAACGAAAAAATTTTGAGTAATGTGTCACATGAAAGAAGTTGTTACATTTTGGAACAATCATACATATTTTTCTGTATGATGAAAGAAGATAGAGAAAGAGAGTATTTCAATTCGTATGGAATAGTTTCCATCACTTGATTCTGATAGATTTTTTTGGTAACGTACAAATAGAGTTATTATTTTATAATGATTATAAAGTAAGGTATATATACATTTTGATTTTCTAACATATAAGTCGCTGTTATGAAGAACAAAAGGTGACATGTACTCGTTTTCTCTCTTTGTTTTAACTTGGCATGGGGCAGGGAGAGGATCTGACCGCTTCTATGCGTGGCTGGATGCTCTCTCCCACCTAAAGATTAGGTTTTATGTCGTTTTTTCAATTTGCATTTATATAGTCAGATGAGTAATGTATTTCCTGCTAGGTGTGAAAAGCAGAAAAAATAATTTGTTGATGTTCACACGATTGTCAGATTCATAACAGGAAAGTTGTATTATGATAGTAGATAAGGTGATAAAACGGTTGAAGGGGGACATGCTGCGTGCATATTCTTGTTGTTGGTGTAAATTATCGAACAGCCCCTGTAGAATTTCGTGAGAAACTAACATTTCAGGCAGCGGAGTTAGAGCAGGCAATGACAACGTTACAAAATCAAAAGAGCGTGTTAGAAAATGTCATTGTATCAACGTGTAACCGCACAGAAATCTATGCTGTCGTCGATCAATTACACACGGGACGATATTACATTAAGAAATTTTTAGCTGATTGGTTTCAGCTTGGTATAGAAGAGGTTTCACCATATTTGTCTATTTTTGAACAAGATGGTGCCGTGGAACATTTATTCCGTGTAACGTGCGGATTAGATTCTATGGTAGTGGGTGAAACACAAATCTTAGGACAAATTCGAAATAGCTTCTTAGAGGCGCAAAAAGTGAAAGCAACAGGGACAATTTTTAATGAATTGTTCAAACAAGTCATTACGTTAGCAAAGCGTGCGCATTCAGAAACAGCAATTGGTGAAAGTGCCATGTCTGTTAGCTATGCTGCTGTTGAACTTGGAAAGAAAATTTTCGGCGATTTAACAGACTGTCATGTTTTGATTCTTGGCGCTGGAAAGATGGGTGAACTTGCCCTGCAAAACTTATATGGAAGCGGAGCTCGTAAAGTGACCGTTATGAACCGTACGTTTACGAAAGCGGAAACAATGGCCGAGAAATATATGGGGCATGCAAAACCGTTAAGTGAATTGCAGTGTGCGCTTTTAGAAGCGGATATTTTAATTAGTTCAACTGGTGCTTCAGATTACGTGATTACGAAAGAAATGATGACAAGAGTGGAGCGTATACGCTGTGGTCGTCCATTATTTATGGTAGATATTGCAGTGCCGCGTGATATTGATCCGACAATCGATGAGCTAGAAGGTTCTTTCTTGTACGATATTGATGATTTACAAGGTGTAGTAGAAGCCAATCGTTCTGAACGTTTGAAAGAGGCGGAAAAAATTCAGCTTATGATCGAAGAGGAAATCGTTATATTTAAAGCTTGGTTAAATACGCTTGGCGTTGTTCCTTTAATATCAGCTTTACGTGATAAAGCATTAGCGATTCAAAGTGATACGATGCAAAGTCTTGAACGAAAAATTCCAACGCTTAGTGATCGTGAAAGAAAAGTGATTAGTAAGCATACGAAAAGTATTATCAATCAACTGCTAAAGGATCCAATTTTAGTAGCGAAAGAGTTAGCGGCCGAAGAGGGAGCTACGGAAAAGCTCGCTTTATTTGCGAAAATTTTTGATTTAGAAGTGCAAGAAGCGGCCATGGAACATATTGAAGAACCAGAGCATAAACGAGTGTGGACAGCATCCGTTCCATCTTTATAACTGGAAGGATGATCGGATGGGTTTTTTAAATAATAGTATTATTTATCATATCGCAATTATTTTATATGCTTGTAGCATTAGTTTATATTTTATAGATTATTTCCAAAGTAACCGAAAGGCGAATCGAATTGCTTTTTGGTTACTTGCGATTGTATGGGTATTACAGTCTATTTTTATGTTACTTCGAGCTATGGAATCAGAGACGAATCCGATTTTGACATTATTGTCAGGGATTTATTTTTATGTGTGGCTATTAATTACAATGTCACTCGTAATCAATCGATTTATGCGCATTGACTTTTTAGTCTTTTTTACAAATGTCATTGCTTTTGGCGTAAGCGCTTTTTCTATTTTCACTCCGCTCGGAAAAATGTCGCCTGTACTCGCACATCAATTAGTTTCAGAGCTTGTATACGTGCATGTAGGAATGGCGATTATTTCCTATGCGGCGTTTACAGTATCGTTTATTTTTTCCATTATGTACTTGTTGCAATATCGATTATTAAAACAAAAAAAATGGAATGCAAGATTAAGAAGGTTAGGAAACTTACCGAAGCTTGAGTCGATGTCATATGGATTAAATTTATTTTCTGTTCCGTTTTTCCTATTAGCTATTTTGCTTGGATGTATATGGGGATATACAAAACTAGATAATTTCCATTGGTATGACACGAAAGTAATCGGGTCTTTTGTTGTTTTGTTTGTCTATTGCATGGGTCTATATTTACGAGGGTCAGATATATTGCAAGGTAAGAAAATTATAAACTGGAACATTGGAGCCTTTCTCGTTATGTTAATCAATATTTTTCTATTAAGCAGTTTATCCAACTTCCACTTTTGGTATTTATAATGAGGAGAGAACATTATGCGCAAAATTATTGTAGGTTCAAGAAAGAGTAAGCTAGCATTAACACAAACAAATTGGTTTATTGATCAATTAAAAGCGCTTGGTTTACCATATGAATTTGAAGTGAAAGAAATTGTTACAAAAGGTGATGTTATTTTAGATGTGACGCTTTCTAAAGTAGGTGGGAAAGGCTTGTTTGTAAAAGAAATTGAACACGCACTACTTATGAAAGAAATCGATATGGCTGTACATAGTATGAAGGATATGCCAGCTGTACTTCCAGATGGATTAACAATTGGGTGTATACCAAAGCGTGTCGATCCGCGTGATGCGTTCATCTCAAAAAACGGGGAATCATTTGAGGACTTAGCAGAAGGTGCAATTCTTGGTACGAGTAGTTTACGACGTAGTGCGCAGTTACTCGCTGCTAGACCAGATTTACAAGTGAAGTGGATTCGTGGAAATATTGATACGAGATTACGTAAATTAAAAGAAGAAGATTATGATGCAATCATTTTAGCAACGGCTGGATTGCAGAGAATGGGCTGGGATGATGATGTAATTACAGAACACTTAGATGAAACATTATGTGTACCAGCTGTAGGACAAGGTGCCTTAGCGATTGAATGTCGTGAGGATGATGCAGATCTATTGCAATTATTATCACATATGAATGATGCTGTAACAGAACGAACAGTAGCGGCTGAACGAGTATTCCTTCATAAACTTGAAGGTGGTTGCCAAGTACCGATCGCTGGTTATGCAACGCTTCAGAAGAATGATGAAATTGAATTAACAGCTCTTGTCGGTTCTATGGATGGTTCAGTCTTGTTAAAAGAAATTGTCACAGGTGTGAATCCAGAGCAAGTTGGCTTAGAGGCAGCGGATCGTTTAATTAAGCAAGGAGCAAAAGAGCTCATTCTTGCTGCGAATAAGGAGCAACATTAATCATGGATGCTCTTGCTGGCAAAACAGTACTGATTACGCGTGCCCAGCATCAAGCAAAACAAATGAGTGTAGCGGTGAAAAAACAGGGCGGAATTCCATTGGAAATTCCGCTTTTGCATATAGAAGGTGTATCTCAGCAGGAATTTCAAGGTATATCTCAGCAGCTTCATACATATGACTGGGTTATTTTTACGAGTAAAAATGGTGTGAGTTTTTTTTAGATGGTTTGTGTCAGGAAATACCCCCTACTGTTCGCATTGCTGCAGTAGGGGTGAAAACAGGACAAGAATTAGAAAAGCGGGGTTATGAGGTTCATTTTGTCCCAAAGACTTTTGTCGCGGAAGCTTTCGTTTTAGAATTTGTAAGAGAGTTAAACGGGACAGAACGCATTTTATTTCCAAAAGGGAATTTAGCTAGAGATATTATTCCAAATAAACTCCGCGATCTTGATGTGTTTTTAGAAGAATTTGTCGTGTATGAAACGAAAACAAATCATGAGAAGCAGCTAGACCTTATCGCAGCTCTAGAGTTAGGTAAGGTAGATGTTGTTACATTTACGAGTCCCTCTACTGTTACAAGCTTTGTGAAATTACTTGAGGGCACAAACTGGAGAGAATGGACAAAAAAATGTACAATTGCTTGTATAGGACCGATAACAGAGCAAGAGGCAAGGCGTTATTTTGCTGGTGTAATCGTTCCAAAAGAATATACAGTAGAAGCATTAATACAGTGCATTTCAAAATATAATCAAAATGCATAGTCTAAATAAAAAGAATGGGAGATAGAAATCTATGAATTCTTTACAATTTAATCGTCATCGTCGTTTAAGACAAAGCAAAAATATGCGTGCGCTTGTACGTGAAACATTTTTACATACAGAAGATTTTATTTATCCTATTTTTGTATTAGAAGGAGAGAATGTTCGTAACGAAGTTCCTTCTATGCCGGATGTATATCAAATTTCTTTAGATCTTCTGCAAGCTGAAATGCAAGAAGTGGTAGATTTAGGTATTCGTTCTGTTATCGTATTTGGTTTGCCTGCTGAAAAAGATGAAGTTGGATCTTCTGCATTTTGTGAACACGGCATTGTACAACGTGCGATCAAACAAATTAAAGAGCAGTTTCCAGAGTTAGTAGTAGTGGCGGATACATGTTTATGCCAATATACAAGCCATGGGCATTGCGGGGTTATTGAGGATGGAATCATTTTAAATGATGAATCACTTGAAGTTCTTGCAAAAACAGCAGTGAGCCAAGCAAAAGCAGGAGCAGATATTATCGCACCATCTAACATGATGGATGGATTTGTAACGGCGATTCGCCATGCGTTAGATGAGAACGGTTTTGCACACGTACCGGTTATGTCATACGCTGTGAAATACTCGTCTGCATTTTACGGTCCATTCCGCGATGCTGCGCACGGTGCACCGCAATTTGGTGATCGTAAAACGTATCAAATGGATCCAGCAAACCGTATGGAAGCATTCCGTGAGGCTGAATCAGATGTAATGGAAGGAGCGGATTTCTTAATTGTAAAACCGGCCCTTTCTTACTTAGATATCATTCGCGATGTGAAAAACAATTTCAATTTACCAATCGTGGCTTATAATGTGAGCGGAGAATACTCAATGATTAAAGCGGCAGCGCAAAATGGTTGGATTAATGAAAAAGAGATTGTACTTGAGAAACTATTGAGCATGAAACGTGCAGGAGCAGATTTAATTATTACGTATCATGCGAAAGACGCAGCACGATGGTTACAAGAAGGAGGAATACAATAATGAAAAAGTTTGATAAATCGATTGAAGCGTTTGAAACAGCGCAAGATTTAATGCCTGGCGGCGTAAATAGCCCAGTTCGTGCATTTAAGTCCGTTGGTATGAATCCGCTTTTTATGGAGCGCGGAAAAGGCTCTAAAGTGTATGATATTGACGGGAACGAATATATCGACTACGTATTATCATGGGGACCGCTTATTCACGGACATGCAAATGAACGTGTTGTGGAATCATTAAAAGCTGTTGCTGAAAAAGGAACGAGCTTTGGTGCGCCAACAGAGATTGAAAATAAATTAGCGCAGCTTGTAATTGAGCGTGTGCCATCGATTGAAATTGTACGTATGGTAAATTCAGGAACAGAAGCGACGATGAGTGCCCTTCGTCTAGCACGTGGTTATACAGGTCGTAATAAAATTTTGAAATTTATTGGTTGTTACCATGGTCATGGTGATTCGCTATTAATTAAAGCAGGTTCAGGTGTTGCGACGCTTGGTTTACCAGATAGCCCAGGTGTACCTGAAGGTGTAGCGAAAAATACGATTACAGTAGCGTATAACGATTTGGAGAGTGTAAAATATGCGTTCGAGCAATTCGGTGACGATATTGCTTGTGTTATCGTAGAGCCAGTGGCAGGGAATATGGGAGTAGTTCCACCACAACAAGGATTTTTAGAAGGACTTCGTGAAGTGACAAAGCAAAATGGTGCATTGCTTATTTTTGATGAAGTGATGACAGGATTCCGCGTTGCTTACAACTGTGGACAAGGTTATTACGGTGTAACACCTGATTTAACTTGTTTAGGAAAAGTAATCGGTGGCGGCCTACCAGTAGGAGCATACGGTGGTAAAGCGGAAATTATGCGCCAAGTTGCACCGAGCGGACCGATTTACCAAGCAGGTACATTATCTGGTAATCCTTTAGCAATGACTGCAGGTTATGAAACATTAGTACAATTAACGCCAGAGTGTTATCAAGAGTTTGAGCGTAAAGCTGAAATGTTAGAAAATGGCCTGCGTAAAGCGGCTGAAAAACACGGTATTCCGCATCATATAAACCGCGCAGGTTCAATGATAGGTATATTCTTCACGAATGAACCAGTTATTAACTACGATGCAGCAAAAACGTCTAACTTAGAGTTCTTCGCAGCTTACTATCGTGAAATGGTAGAGCAAGGTGTATTCTTACCACCTTCTCAATTTGAAGGATTATTCTTATCAACAGCACATAGTGATGCAGATATTGAAGCGACAATTGCAGCGGCAGAAATTGCGATGTCGAAATTAAAAGCGTAAATAAAAAGGTTGCCGGGATCGTCCTGGCAACCTTTTTATTAATGACTAGAGATCATGTCGCATATTGTCGGAATGCCGATATATTTTAAAAAGCGTCGATATATGAAAAATGAATAGGAAGATCACATGTGCAGTTCGATTTTTTACTCATAAAATGATTCCGAGACACATAAACCTGTAATGACATACAGTTTGGGAGGGGGAAAAGAAGTGGCAACAGATCATTCATTACGTTTTTCATTAAAAGAATCGGTTTGGTTCCAAAAAGGACAGGAAGTCGAAGAACTTTTGTCAATTTCGTTAGATCCAGACGTTGAGATAGAAGAGCTTGAATACGAAGTAATTGTGAGAGGTCAATTGGATTTAACGGGAGAATATGTTGCAAGGCAAGATGATTCTGCGTTTTCATTACGAGATTTATCTCCAGCGAAATCCATTGATTATGTAGAAACGCGAGAAGATGGTGTAAACGAACTTGTGCACTCTTTTCCGTTAGAAATTTCGATTCCACGAAACCGAGTGAAACAAGTTGAAGAATTGTATGTTTCCATTGAGGAATTCGATTATGAATTAAAGGAAAATGGTTGTTTACAGCTATTAGCGGACATATCGATATCTGGATTATGTGAGGATGAGAGAATACAGAATGAAGTGCAAGAGGAAGAGATAGAGAATGTGGAAGTTGATAGAACCGAGGAAATAAAACTGGTGGATGAGGATACATTGCCGGTAGAAGTGGAAGAAGTAACAGTTCATACAGAATCAAACGGATGGGAAGATTATGCATTTGAGCCTTTCCAATTAGAGGAGCGCAAAGAACAAGAATTAGAAGAAGAGGTAGAAGATCTAGAAGAACATGAAGAGGAAGAACGAGAAGAGGAAGCAAAAGAAACTACACCACAGTTTGAATTCTTTGGCCGGAAGGATTTTCAGAAAAAGAAGGAAAAGGAATTACAGGAAGAAGCAGAAACGGCATACTCACAACGGGATGAAAATGCATTATATTTAACAAAATTGTTTACGAAAGAGCCGGAAGAAGAATTTACGAAATTACGTATGTATTTTGTGCAAGAAGGGGATACAATTGAATCGGTTGCGGATCGATATGAAACGTCGGTCCAGCATTTACATCGTGTGAATCAAACAGATGATGTATATTTAACTGCAGGGCAAATTATATATATACCTGTGTCAAAAGCAAAGACAAAGTGAGTGGAGAATTTTCTCCACTCATCTCTTTTCTTTTACCATAGTTCATCTTACGTTTTTGAATGAGAAAGGATCATTCGTATGGATATAGAATTGCGAGATCGTTATGCGCCGATCGTACAGCGGTATCAATTGGATGCCCACCATATGGAAGAGCATGGGAGTGTAATAAAAATTTATACGAATCAAGGTCCATATGCATTGAAAAAATTACCATCTCATCGATTGAAGCGAAATAATTTAATGTATCATGTTCAATTTTTACGTGAAAAGGGATTTACACATTATGTACCGATTTACCATGCGACAGATGGAAATCATATTTTGAGTGACGAAACATATAGTTATTATTTAATGCCTTGGCTTGAGCGAGCAGAAGGGAACGGAGAGGACAATGATCAATATCATAAAATGTTTCAGACGCTAGCGCTGCTTCATCAAAGGACGGTAAAAGAAGAAACGTATACTGAAGAAGCGTTAGAGGAGCATTATACAAATGTCTCTGATCGTTGGGAGAAAGATGGAGAATTCTTAGAGCAATTCCTCGTAGAGTCTGAGGCGAAATGGTATATGTCGCCGTTTGAATTGCAGTATTGTACGTATTTTCATCATGTGATGAGGGCGCGTGAATTTGCAACGAAACAGCTTTCGGAGTGGAATGAAGCGATGAAAGAAAAAGAAAAAACACGAGTTTCTTTTATTCATGGCAATGTATCGATGAATCATTTTTTATTCGATTATGAACGAAATGGTTATTTTATTAGTTTAGAAAGGTCTCAATTTGCAACACCAGTTCAAGATCTTGTTCGCTTTTATTCCCGCTCATTGAACACATATCCAATTACGAGAAGCGATCGCTTTGAATGGTATCAGGTGTATCAAAAGAATTTTCCGTTTACGAAAGAAGAACAACTCCTTATGTTTGCGTATCTAACATATCCGTCCCCATTTATTCGACAAATCCAATCTTATACAAGCAAACAGCAGAGCCGTAGTGAAAAGCAAGAACTTCAAGGTGTGAAAATGTTACAACAAGCGCATTGGCTTGTAAGTAATATAGAGTATTTTATTTCACAATTTCAAGCAGCGCAGCAAGGGAATGAGTAACAGCCGTAGTCTCAAGTGTCCTTGAGGCTACGGCTGAAAATGCAAGCGAATCGTTGCTACAACAAAGATGATAAGGATGATGAAATCTAAGAAAGTTGGAAGTAGTAATGTACGAATCCCTTGGAAAATCGTAAGGGGAATTGCAAAATCAGCAAACATCGTTTGTAAATTTCTAACCCATGAAGGGGCCGAAAAATTGTAGGTGCGTCGGTATCGTCGCATAATCATTCCTCCGTATAGAAAGGCTATTGCTGCACATGAACCTTAAAAGATGAAAGGGTAATATTACAGTATGCGGGGTAAGTACCTAAGGTGCTTGTGCTGCATACCTTCATTTTCCGTGTATATATTACAGGGAATTTAGTTAAGCTGATTGGTAATTGTATGTTGTTTTTATCAAAATAGAATTTATTAATTGTAGAAACTTGCTGAAAAATATTTTTATCTTGACGAATATGGTTTCGTTTTTTACACTATTGTATATAATAAATAACAATTATATAAATGCGTTGAAGGGGAAGAGTATAACATTAAACGTCTGCAGAGAGGAGAATTATTAGCTGTGAGATTCTCTAGATAGTCATGTTAGAAGGTAGCTCTGGAGCATCTTTTCTGAACGGAGTCATTCTCATTAGGAAAAGACGGATCTGTCCGTTATCAAATTAAGAGTATAAGCAAATTTTGAATTTGTTTGTAAATAAAGGTGGTACCACGATGTCCCTCGTCCTTTTTGGATGAGGGGCATTTTTTATTTTAAGGAGGGAAAATAATGTCAAATACGGAAAAGAATTTACCGACTAAATATGATCATATGTCCGTTGAAGAAGGCCTTTATAAATGGTGGCTAGACGGCAAATATTTCGAAGCAAAAGGAGATGCGGAAAAACAGCCGTATACAATTGTAATCCCGCCTCCAAACGTAACAGGTAAACTGCACTTAGGGCACGCTTGGGATACGACGCTTCAAGATATTTTGACGCGTACAAAGCGTATGCAAGGTTACGATGTATTATGGCTTCCAGGAATGGACCATGCTGGTATCGCAACACAGGCAAAAGTAGAAGGAAAACTTCGTGAAGAAGGTATTTCACGTTACGATCTTGGCCGTGAGAAATTCCTTGAGAAAGCATGGGAATGGAAAGAAGAATATGCTTCTCACATTCGTCAGCAATGGGGAAAAGTTGGTTTAGGATTAGATTACTCTCGTGAGCGCTTTACATTAGACGAAGGTTTATCTGATGCGGTTAATAAAGTATTCGTTCAATTATACGAAAAAGGTTTAATTTACCGCGGTGAATATATTATTAACTGGGATCCAGCAACACGCACAGCTCTTTCTGATATTGAAGTAATTCATAAAGAGATTCAAGGTGCATTCTACCATATGAACTACCCATTGACAGATGGATCTGGTCACATTCGACTTGCGACAACTCGTCCAGAAACAATGCTTGGCGATACAGCAGTAGCAGTTCATCCAGAAGATGATCGTTACAAGCATTTAATCGGAAAAACAGTTACACTTCCAATCGTAGGCCGTGAAATTCCGATTATTGCTGATGAGTACGTAGAAAAAGATTTCGGAACAGGCGTTGTGAAAATTACACCAGCTCATGATCCGAATGACTTTGAAGTAGGTAACCGACATGACTTACCTCGTATTTTAGTAATGAACGAAGATGGAACGATGAACGAAAAAGCTGGTAAGTATAACGGTATGGATCGTTTCGAATGCCGTAAAGAGTTAGTAAAAGACTTACAAGATGCTGGCGTATTAGTAGAAATCGAGCCTCATATGCATTCAGTAGGACATAGTGAGCGTAGCGGTGCAGTTGTTGAGCCTTACTTATCAACACAATGGTTCGTAAAAATGGGACCACTTGCAGAAAAGGCAGTAGAACTTCAACAAAAAGAAGAAGAAAAAGTAACGTTCGTACCAGAGCGTTTCGAGAACACATACTTACGCTGGATGGAAAACATTCACGACTGGTGTATTTCTCGTCAATTATGGTGGGGACACCGCATTCCAGCTTGGTATCATAAAGAAACTGGTGAAGTATACGTAGGTACGGAAGCACCAGCAGATATTGAAAACTGGAATCAAGATAACGACGTACTTGATACATGGTTTAGCTCAGCGTTATGGCCATTCTCAACACTTGGTTGGCCGAATGAAGATGCAGAAGACTTCAAACGTTACTATTCAACAGATGCTCTAGTAACTGGTTATGATATCATCTTCTTCTGGGTATCTCGTATGATTTTCCAAGGTTTAGAGTTTACAGGAGAGCGCCCATTTAAAGACGTATTAATTCACGGTTTAGTTCGTGATGAGCAAGGACGTAAAATGAGTAAATCTCTTGGTAACGGTATTGATCCAATGGATGTTATTGATAAGTACGGTGCAGATGCAATGCGCTTCTTCTTATCAACAGGAAGTGCACCAGGACAAGATTTACGCTTCAGCATGGAGAAAGTAGAATCTACTTGGAACTTCATTAATAAAATTTGGAATGCATCCCGTTTCGTATTAATGAACATGGATGACATGAAATATGAAGATATCGATTTAACTGGTGAAAAATCAGTTGCAGATAAGTGGATTTTAACCCGCTTAAATGAAACGATTGAAAGTGTAACACGTAACATGGATAAATATGAGTTCGGTGAAGCTGGCCGTTCATTATACAACTTCATTTGGGATGATTTCTGTGATTGGTATATTGAAATGGCGAAACTTCCATTATATGGTGAAGATGAAGTGGCTAAGAAAACAACTCGTTCAATTCTAGCATACGTACTAGACCAAACGATGCGTCTACTACACCCATTCATGCCATTCGTAACAGAGAAGATTTGGCAACACTTACCGCATGAAGGTGAATCTATTACAGTAGCAGCATGGCCGACAGTTCGCGAAGATTTACAAGATAAAGAAGCGGCAGCAGAAATGCACCTTCTAGTTGATATCATTCGCTCTGTTCGAAACATTCGTGCTGAAGTAAATACGCCAATGAGCAAAAAAGTTCAAATGCAAATTAAAGCAAAAGACGAAGCAGTACTAGCACAGCTTATGAAAAATAGCTCTTACATTGAGCGTTTCTGTAATCCAAGTGAATTAACAATTAAGACTGATTTACAAGCGCCAGAAAAAGCGATGACTGCAATCGTATCAGGTGCAGAGTTATTCTTACCGTTAGCTGATCTTATCAATCTTGATGAAGAGAAAGCGCGTCTTGAAAAAGAACTTGAGAAGTTCGATAAAGAAGTAGAACGTGTACAGAAGAAACTTGCAAACCAAGGTTTCGTAGCAAAAGCACCAGCGGCAGTTATTGAAGGAGAGCGTGCAAAAGAGCAAGATTATCTAGAAAAACGCGAAGCAGTTCGTCAACGTCTAGCTGATCTTCAAAAATAAAGTCATTCGAAAGAGACTCGCCATATTGGTGAGTCTCTTTTATTTGCGTATAATAGAGCTAGAATAATTCTTTGTTTTAGTTCTTTTTTATTGATTTGAAAGGGGAATGGCAAGCGTGGTACATACATACGAAGAAGCGATAGATTGGATTCATAGCCGATTAAAGTTTGGAATTAAACCAGGATTAGAGAGAATGCAGTGGATGCTAGGGGAGCTTGGAAATCCTGAACGTCACATAAAATGCGTTCATCTTGCAGGAACAAATGGAAAAGGTTCAACTTTAACATATATGCGTTATATGCTAGAGGCGGGAAAATATAAAGTTGGTACATTTACGTCTCCATACATTGAAACATTTAATGAGCGAATTAGTGTTAACGGTACACCGATTGCAGATAAAGAAATTACTGAGCTTGTAAATATGGTAAAACCGGTTGTTGAAAAATTAGATGAAACAGATTTAGGAGAAGCAACGGAGTTTGAAATTATTACAGTAATGGCAATCTGCTATTTTGGTAAAATAAACTTCTGTGACATCGTCTTGTTTGAAACAGGGCTTGGTGGTCGTTTTGATTCTACAAATGTAGTTCATCCAGTTCTTACAATGATTACAAATATCGGCCATGATCATATGCATATTTTAGGGAATACATTAGCTGAAATTGCGTACGAAAAAGCAGGAATTATTAAATCAGGAGTTCCCGTTATTACTGGTGTGCAGGATGAAGAAGCACTTGAGGTTATCCAAAAGATTGCTCAGGAAAAGAATGCAAATCTATATGAGTTTGGAAAGCAATTTACAGCTGTTCATCGGCGTTCCGATGAAGATGGAGAGCATTTTGATTTTTCTTGCCCGTTTGCTTCATTTGAGGAAGTTCAGATTTCGATGAAAGGAAGTCATCAAGTCGGAAATGCAGCATTGGCGTTGATGGGGATTATGTATCTTAAAACATACCTATCATTCTTAATGGAGGAAGAGCATATTGGCGTAGGATTAAGTGAAGCATATTGGATTGGCCGATTTGAACGACTGCAAAGCAATCCGGACGTAATTATAGATGGAGCTCATAATCCAGAAGGAATTGCAAGCCTTGTGAAAACAGTAAAGGCTCATTATAACGATAAAAACATCCTTGTTTTATTTACCGCTTTAGGTGATAAACAGCTAGACAATATGGTAGGGCAATTAGAAACAATTGCAGATGAAATGACTTTTACAACATTCACATTTGATCGTGCGATTTCTGCTGAGGAGCTTGCAGCTTACTCACGTAAGGAAACAAAACAAGTTTTTGAGAATTGGAAAGAAGCTATTGATGCGAAAATGAACAACCTCCAAGAAAATGATGTTTTCATCATAACAGGCTCTCTTTACTTTATTTCAGAAGTTAGAAAATACATTCGTGAAAAAAACTAGGACAGCAACTTGCTGCCCTAGTTTTTTGTTCTACAAATGCAGTCAAATACATACATATAAAGTGAAACTTCCATCAGTGGAGGTTTTTTTATTTCCCACTGATGGTTAGCCTTCACCAATCGGGCTTTTAGGGGCAGTTTATCCCCTAGCAACCTTCATAATTTTTATCCGCAATTTTGAGGTGGGGGATATTACTGCCTATTAATGCGGGATAAGATAACTATATGGGAAAATTTGACGAATCCCTCCGACAGATATCTCGTTTTTTTGTGAAGTGAATATGATATGATGCGGACAATGATAAGAGGTGAGGTGTGAGGGTATGGACAAGCAATCACGAACAATCTCGGTTAAAGTAAACGGAACGGAAGCAAAGTATGAAGAAAAGCAGAAAGAAAAGGAAGAATTTGATTGGATGGTAGTTGATAGTGAAACGTCGCAAAATGTAGTGCCCTTTCAAAAAAACAAGTTACCATCTATCCGGCAGCACCGAAAGAAATGGAATAATGTGCTTATTTTTACAGTTGCTACTGCGGTTATCATTGGCACAGTATTAGGGATGGGAATGCTTCACTTGTTAACGGGACAAGGTACAGTTCGGGAAGCTACGATAACAAGTGGAGAAAAGAATAATGGAGCAGAGCAAAAAGAAGTAACAGCTGGGGAGAAAAAAGAAGAAAAACAAAAGGTGGGGAATGCAGCTGCTTTAGAACCAATCACTTTATATTTCGTTCAGGGAGGTCTCTATTCTTCTGAAGAAAAAGGACAGGCAGCTACTCAGGAATGGAAAGACAATGGGGGCATAGCAGCGATTAAACCGACTGATGATAAGTATTCACTTGTAGTTGGAATTGCTAGTGATGAGCAATCGTTAGATAAATTAATCGGACAATATAAGAAAGATGGCGTATCAGTTTTGAAAAAGAAATGGGAAATTACAGATCGGGCATTGCTGAAAAGCGATAAAGAATCTGGTCCATTGTTAAGTAAGTTACAACTCTTATACGTCCATTTTGTAAAATACGCGACTAGTATACAACCTGGAAGTAAAAGTAATTCAAAAGAAATAGAAGCGATTGAAAAGGAATGGAAGGCAATTGAAAAAGAGGGGAAATCAATTAAGCGTGAGGATGTAAAAAAAATATATACGTATGCATCAGTAGCTGTGCAAACAATAAAAGAAGGAAAGACTGATAAAGAAGCAGTAGCTAAATTGAATCAAGTTATCATTGATGGTTTGCTTTCTTATGAAAAAGTGGTTTCGCAAAAAGCCAAAGAGTAGGATAATGGAATAAGAGGAAAGAAGTATGCATACTTCTTTCTTTTCTTTTGAATTATATAGCTATAGAAATGTTTTCACCTTATAGTGATAAAACATCATTTCTTAAAAAGAAAATGATGTTTTTGCAATTTGTAGGAAAGGTATTTGTTTGATACGATCAAGCTATATTTTTCTGCTTTATGTAAGAAAGGAGCATATATGAAAAAACTTATTTTAGCATCTGGGTCACCGCGCCGGAAGGAATTACTTGAACTAGCGGGTGTACCATTTGAAATTGTTGTGAGTGAAATAGAAGAAACAATCGGTGCGTATTCATCGCCCGCTGATATTGTGATGTCACTTGCTTTGCAAAAAGCGTCTGCTGTAGTAGAAAATCAAGAAGATAGTGTGGTATTAGGTGCAGATACAATTGTTACATATGAATCGCGTATTCTTGGAAAGCCTAAAGATGAAGCGGAAGCGAAAGAAATACTGCAACTATTATCAGGAAAAACACATGAAGTATATACAGGCGTTGCGCTCATTTCAAAAGAAAAAACAGTAACTTTCTACGAACGTACAGAAGTTACGTTTTGGGAGTTAACAGAAGAAGAGGTTGATGCGTATATTGCGACGAAAGAACCACTTGATAAGGCTGGAAGTTACGGTATTCAAGGAAAAGGTTCTATCTTTGTTCAACATATTCAGGGAGATTACTACAGTGTAGTGGGATTACCAATTGCACGACTTGTTCGTGAATTAAAACAGTTCGATAATGATGCATCCCATGCGTAAAATTGCATGGGGTTTTCTTTGCGAAAAATTGAAAAAGGAGTGAAAATATGAACGGTATTCGTGATGTTTTGAAAGAAGAACAACCACGGGAGCGTTTATTAGTAGAAGGAGCAAGCAGTTTATCGAATCGGGAACTTCTCGCAGTGCTACTTAGAACTGGTTCTAAAGAAGAATCAGTTCTAACATTAGCGGATCAAATTTTATATCATTTTGACGGATTACGAATGTTAAAAGATGCTACAATAGAAGAGATGACGAGTATTCATGGTGTAGGAATAGCAAAGGCCTCTCAGTTAATCGCTGCTTTTGAACTAGGGAGAAGGATGGTGCGTTTAGAGTACCAAAATCGATATAGTATTCGGAGTCCAGAAGATTGTGCTAGTTATATGATGGAAGAGATGCGTTTTTTACAACAAGAGCACTTTGTCTGTTTATACTTGAATACGAAAAATCAAGTTATGCATCGGCAGACTGTGTTTATTGGGAGTTTAAATGCCTCAATTGTGCATCCTCGCGAGGTTTTCAAAGAAGCTTTTCGTCGCGCAGCAGCCTCTATTATATGTCTGCATAACCACCCTTCAGGAGATCCTACGCCGAGTCGGGAAGATATTGAAGTGACAAAACGATTGGTAGAATGTGGAAGGATCATTGGAATTGAAGTCCTTGATCACATTATTATAGGCGACCATAAATTCGTGAGTTTAAAAGAAAAAGGTCATATTTAAGACTATTCTTTTTACCTATTTTGTTTTATAATGTGATTTATGAGTTTTTTGTAGGCATTCGCTTACAATAAAGGATAGAAAATATAAAAACGTACTGTTTTATTATAAATATAAAGTAAGAAAATGAGTCCGTGAAAATGAGAAAGGAAGATAGATGATATGTTTGGATTTGGTGGTTTTACTCGTGATCTTGGAATTGATTTAGGAACAGCAAACACGCTTGTATACGTGAAAGGAAAAGGTGTAGTTTTACGTGAACCTTCAGTTGTAGCATTGCAAACTGATTCGAAACAAATCGTTGCAGTTGGTAGCGATGCAAAACAAATGATTGGTCGTACACCAGGAAACGTAGTGGCTCTTCGCCCTATGAAAGATGGTGTAATCGCTGATTATGAAACAACAGCGACAATGATGAAATACTATATTCAACAAGCGCAAAAATCAAATGGATTTTTCTCTCGTAAGCCATATGTAATGGTATGTGTGCCATCTGGTATTACTGCTGTAGAAAGACGTGCAGTAATCGATGCAACTCGTCAAGCAGGTGCGCGTGATGCATATCCAATTGAAGAACCGTTTGCAGCAGCAATCGGTGCAAACTTACCTGTTTGGGAACCAACTGGTAGTATGGTTGTTGATATTGGCGGCGGAACAACAGAAGTTGCGATCATTTCTTTAGGCGGGATTGTAACAAGTCAATCTGTTCGTGTTGCTGGTGATGATATGGACGATTCAATCATTCAATACATTAAGAAAAGCTACAACTTAATGATCGGTGAAAGAACAGCAGAAGCATTAAAATTAGAAATCGGTTCTGCAGGCGAGCCAGAAGGTATTGAGCCAATGGAAATTCGTGGCCGTGATTTAGTAAGTGGTTTACCAAAAACAGTATTAATCAAGCCAGAAGAGATTGCAGATGCGTTAAAAGATACAGTAGATGCAATTGTAGAATCAGTGAAAAACACATTAGAAAAAACGCCACCTGAATTAGCAGCGGATATTATGGACCGTGGAATTGTATTAACAGGAGGCGGTGCATTACTTCGCAACTTGGACAAAGTAATTAGTGAAGAAACGAAAATGCCAGTTCTTGTTGCAGAAAATCCACTTGACTGTGTAGCAATTGGAACAGGTAAAGCTTTAGATAATATCGACCTTTTCAAAACTGCTCGATAATATTCCAAAATAAAAATCAATGAAATTAAGAGGGTGTGAACGTGCCACAGTTTTTCTTAAACAAAAGATTAATTGTTTTGCTAGTTAGTATTATTCTTCTCGTGGCATTGATTGGAATCTCACTGAAAGAACGGAAAAATCTAACATGGCCAGAGCAGTTTGTAAAAGATACTGTCGGTGTTGTAGAACGTGTATTCCAAAAGCCAGCGAATTATGTTGCCGGGTTCTTTGAGAACGTAGAAGATGTAAAGCGCACGTATGAAGAAAATAAAACATTAAAAGAAAAATTAGATAAGTATGCGGAATTATCCGTGAAAGTAAAAGATTTGGAAAAAGATAATGCGAAGCTTCGTGAAACGATTGATAAAAAAGATTCTCTTCGTGACTATAAGCCAATCCAAGCTACAGTGATTGCACGCAATCCGGACAAGTGGTATGACTTAATCGGAATTGATAGAGGTGCACAGCAAGGAATCCAGAAGGATATGGCTGTTATGACTTCAAAAGGGTTAGTCGGACGAGTGAAAAGTGTGTCTCAATTTACATCAACTGTAGAATTATTGAGTTCACTGAATCGAACAAATCGTATTTCTGCTGTAGTAGAAGGGCAAGAGCGTATTTTTGGATTGATTGAAGGATACGACAAGGAAAAACAATCTCTTGTTTTCACAAAGATTCCATCTGATGTAAAAGTAGAAAAAGATCAAACGGTTGTAACATCAGGATTAAGTGATATTTTCCCGAAAGGGTTAGTAATTGGGAAAATTGTAGATGTTGCACCAGATGAATATGGATTAACACAAACAGCTTACGTAAAACCTGCTGCGGATTTAAATGATGTAGACCATATTATGGTTACAAAAAGAGTTATGCCCTCAGCAGCGTTAGAACAGTAAGGGGGAGAAGATATGGCTATTTTGAAAAGAGCAATTCTTCCTCTGCTGCTTCTTTTTGTGTTTTTATTCGAAAATATGTTTTCTACTGTAGTTCCAACAGCATTGTTTTGGAAAGACAGTATTGCAGCTCCGCATTTCTTTATGATTGTGCTATGTTTTATTACCGTTTATTTTAGTCCTTTACAAGGTATTTACTATGGGCTATTATTTGGTTTTTTATTTGATACTGTATATACAGAACTTGTTGGTGTATATATATTTGCTTATCCAATTTTGGCGTATCTTGTGTATAGTACGATGAGAGTATTGCAATTGAATTTATTTATTGTTTCTTTTATCGTATTAACGGGAATTGCAGCATTAGAGTATTATGTATATGGATTTTTAACGCTACTAGGACGTATTCATGTACCGGCGCATATCTTTTTCTCAGATCGTCTCCTTGCTACTTTATTGTTAAATGGAATTTTCTTATTACTAGTTTGTTTCCCACTGAGACGATATCTTGTGCGTCTTTCAAAAGCGATGGAAGAAAAAGAAAAAAGGATTTTCTAATTTTATGTCGAATTGAATCGTTGGGGTGAACTTTAGTGGAAGAAAAAAAGCAACAAAATATAACGATAAAAGGGACAAAAGATGGACTGACATTACATTTAGATGATTGCTGTTCATTCTCTGAATTACTGCAAGAACTGGACGAAAAGCTTTCCACTCACTATTACGATGGTGATGGACGTTCATTAATCGAAGTACATGTTAAAGTTGGTAATCGCTATTTGACAGATGTACAGCAAGAAGAAATTCGCACTTTGATTCGTAATAAAAAAAATCTTGTTGTGGATTCCATTGAGAGTGATGTCATAACAAAAGCTGAAGCAATAGCGTGGAAAGAAGAAACAGAAATTGTCCCTGTTTCCAAAATTGTTCGCTCAGGTCAAGTATTGCATGTAAAAGGAAATCTATTGTTAATTGGAGATGTCAATCCAGGCGGAACGGTTATCGCTGGGGGAAATATTTTTGTCGTTGGATCATTACGAGGAATTGCGCATGCTGGATATTATGGGGATACAGATGCTGTCATTGCAGCATCTGTTATGAATCCAATGCAACTTCGAATTAGTGATGTGACAATGCGGGCTCCGGAAGAGAAAGAAGACGGAGCAGAGGCGGCGGAATGTGCGTATATTGATGAGAACAATCACATTGTTGTCGATCGCCTGCAACTTCTCACTCATCTTAGACCTAATTTAACAAAGTTAGAAAGGGGAATTGTATAGCTGTGGGAGAGGCAATAGTAATTACATCTGGAAAAGGCGGGGTAGGAAAGACTACAACGTCTGCAAACATTGGTACAGCCTTAGCATTATCCGGGAAAAAAGTATGTTTAATTGATACGGATATTGGTCTAAGAAACTTAGACGTAGTAATGGGGCTAGAAAATCGTATTGTATTTGATCTTGTTGATGTCGTCGAAGGTCGTTGTCGTTTACCTCAGGCTCTTATAAAAGATAAGCGCTTTGATGAACTTTATTTATTACCTGCAGCACAAACGAGCGATAAGTCAGCGGTAACACCTGAACAAATGGATGAGTTAATACAACTATTACGTCAAGATTATGATTATGATTACATATTAATTGATTGTCCTGCTGGTATTGAGCAGGGATTCAAAAACGCGGTGGCAGGTGCGGACAAAGCGATTGTTGTAACGACGCCTGAAGTATCTTCTATGCGTGATGCAGACCGTATTATTGGGCTTTTAGAAAAAGAAGATATCGAACCACCAAAACTTGTTATTAACCGTGTGCGTAGCCATATGCTACATGAGCAAGATATGCTAGATGTAGATGAAATTGTACGTACACTTTCGATTGAGTTGCTCGGAGTTGTCGAGGATGATGATGAAGTTATTCGTGCTACAAATACAGGTGAACCTGTAGCATTGCAGCCGAATGGAAAAGCATCATTAGCTTATCGGAATATTGCAAGACGTTTGCTAGGTGAATCTGTCCCTTTACAAGCGTTTGGGCAAGAAAAAGTATCTGTTTTTACAAAGATGAAAAATTTCTTTGGAATTCGTTAAAAGCACTTCGCATGTATGCGAGGTGCTTTCTTTTTTATTCTCATGAATATCTTCCTCTTAGGGTTCATACATATGTACAAACTGTATAAAGTTTGGAAAATAGAGAACTTTTATTTTCCCTGCTATTTGCGGGGGAAATAATCAGTAGGGAAGATAGTTTCACTTTACTTGCCTCTTGCAAGAAGAGGTGGCAAAAGGAAGGGGACAGGATGAAGAATAGACGTGTAGAAGAGATTAAAAAACGGATTGCAAAGAGAAAAGAAGAACAAGAGAGACTCGAGGAAGAACAGTATTTTTCTGAAGGAAACTTTGATGGAGAAACGATGTTCATTGAAGAAGGTGAAAAAGAGGTGCATCCTCTTTTTCGAAAGGAAGTATTTTTATTTAAATTTTTATTAGCGGCGATTCTCGTTCTCTCGGTAGCCATTTTATTTAAAAATGCACCAGCTTCTTTTGATGGAGCAAGAACGGTTGTAAAACAAGTTATGCAAGAGGAATTTCAGTTTGCTACTGTATCCAAGTGGTACGAAAATCAATTTGGAAAACCGCTCGCTTTTCTACCTGCAAATGAAAAGAAACAAGGCATACAGCAAAAAGATTATGCAGTTCCGGCTTCAGGGAAAGTTATGCAAAGTTTTCAAAAAGATGGCCAAGGTGTATTTGTACAAACAGCCGCGAATACAACTGTTGAATCGGTAAATGAAGGGGTTGTTATTTTCGCTGGTAAGAAAGAGGGGTTTGGGAATATAGTTGAGATCCAGCATGCAGATGGTACGGAATCATGGTATGGAAATTTAGGTGAGGCATCTGTAAAATTATATGATTATGTTGAAAAGAAACAAAAGGTTGGAACAGTTGGGACCAATGCGGATAACAAGAATGGCAAGTTCTATTTTGCAATTAAAAAGAATGAAAAATTTATCGATCCGATTCAGGTGATTTCATTTGAATAAATATAGTGAAGTATTGTCAAAAATTACAGTGCATCCACTGTTTTGGGGAATTATAGCTATTGGGATTTTTACGGCGCGTTTTAAAGAATTACTACTTTTATTTTGTATCGTTTTGATTCATGAGCTTGGGCACGCCTTCGCAGCTGCTCATTATAAATGGAGAATCAAGCAAATACAACTTTTGCCGTTTGGCGGGGTGGCAGAGCTTGAGGAACATGGGAATAAGCCGTTAAAGGAAGAATTAATCGTTGTAATAGCAGGACCTATTCAACATGTATGGATGATTGGGCTAGCTTATGCTTTGGCTAGGGCAGGATGGTTTAGTGAGGAACTTTATCATTTCTTTGTATGGAACAATTTAATGATTCTAGGGTTTAATTTACTACCAATTTGGCCACTAGATGGTGGAAAAGTATTGTTTAATGTTTTATCACATCAATTTCCTTATTTACAAGCGCATGAGAAAATGATGAAAATATCATGTGTTTTTTTTAGTGTAATATTAGGTTGGCAACTGTTTTGGAATAGTAATAGTATTATGATGTGGGTGCTGCTTCTGTTTTTAGCTATTTCTTTATATCAAGAATGGAAGCAACGGCGCTATGCGTTTATGCGTTTTTTACTAGAACGTTATTATGGAAACAAGCGAGATATTGAAAAGATTGCTCCAATTGAAGTGCGAACTGAGGATCGATTATACACGATTTTCACAAAGTTTCGGAGAGGGTATAAGCACTCGATTATCGTTCATGGTAAATATAAAGAGCATTATACATTAGACGAAAACGAATTGCTTTATGCTTATTTTACCGAAAAACGAACTACTTCATCTGTGGAAGAGTTAATCGGTTAGTGTTGACGAGGACACTAACCTTTTATATTGTAAGAGGAAAAGAAAATGAAAAAGTGAGGAAAGTATTTTGAAGACGTTATACATCAACTATACTGGTTCGGAAAAACGGGTTGCTGTAGAAGAAAAACAAAAGATTGTTGAGCTTTTATGGCAACGAAATCAAGAGCAAGAGATTGTTGGGCATATTTATGTGGGACGTGTCGTACGAACGATTGCTGGGATGAATGCAGCGTTTGTAAATATCGGTTTAGAAAAACATGCCTATCTTTCATATGACGATGTTCCATCATCATATCGAGTGCACGAAGGACAAGCATTGCTCGTGCAAGTGGTAAAAGAAGCGATTGATACAAAAGGGCCAAAATTAACAGCGAATGTAGAATTTACCGGGAAATATGTCGTTTATATGCCTTATGATGAAATGCGCGCTGTTTCCCGGAAAATAAAAAATAATAAAAAACGGCAACAATTGCTTGAAATTCAAGTAGAGGGAACCGGAGGCTATATTTTCCGTTCAGCTTGTGACAAAGGTGCAATTGATGAAGTGCAGATTGAAATGCAACATTTTCAAGATCTGTATAAAGAATTAAAAAGAAAAGAAGAGCATGGAAAGGCACCGTTATTACTCCATCGTCCAGCAACCTTTTTAGATCGTGTATTTAAAGAAAATCCGATTGAAACAATTGAAAAAGTAATTGTAGATACACGCAGTATAGTACCGGAATTGCAAGATAAAGTAGGAAAAGAAAAGGTTTCGTTTTACAATGAAACAACTTCTATGTTCATTCACTATGGTGTGGAGCGTGAGATTGAAAAAGCACTGCAAAAAATAGTGTGGTTATCAAACGGTTCTTATTTAATTATTGAGCAAATGGAGACAATGACGGTAATTGATGTGAACACCGGTAAATTTACTGGAAAGCAGAACTTGCAAGATACGGTATTACGGACGAATGAAATAGCTGCGGAAGAAATTGCTCGTCAATTAAGACTGCGTGATATTGGTGGTATGATTTTAATTGACTTCATTAATATGAAAAAAGAAGAAAATAAAGAAAAAGTAAGAGAGAGGCTCATTTCCTCATTACAAAGGGATCGTACATATACACGTGTTCTTAGATTTACAGAGCTCGGTATTTTAGAAATGACACGTAAGCGAAAAAAACACTCGCTCCGTGATGTATTATTAGACGATTGCTCAGCGTGCCAGGCGACAGGATATGTAATGTCTCATGAATCAATTGCATACGAGCTAGAAAGAGAACTTGTTACATATAGTAGTTCGGAGGACGAGGCGGTATTAATTGCAGCTTCAAAAGAAGTACAAAAAATATTTTTACAAAAAGAATTGCAAAAAAATATACCGTTCCAAGTTTATTTCACAGATGAAGAAGCTGAGAAATATGCAATTATTCGATTTGGAACGAGGCAAGAAATGATGCTGCGTAAAAATAGTTAGCAGAACATTTATTGACAATAGTCAACGTTTCGTGATAACATCTTTATGTTATAGTTTATAGCACCTAAACTGCTATATGCTACAACCGCACAAGACAGGTTCCAAAAAGGCATTTTATGTCTACCTCGTTTTGGCGAGTCTTAGTAATTATGAGGAGGTGCAAGTATGTACGCAATTATCGAAACAGGTGGAAAACAAATTAAAGTTGAAGCTGGTCAAGAAATCTACATTGAAAAATTAGATGCTGAAGCTGGTGAAACTGTTACTTTTGACAAAGTTCTTTTCGTTGGTGGCGAAAACGTGAAAGTTGGTAGCCCAGTTGTAGAAGGTGCAACAGTTACTGCGAAAGTTGAAAAACAAGGTCGCGCTAAGAAAATCATCGTTTTCAAATACAAAGCGAAAAAGAACAATCGTAAGAAACAAGGTCATCGTCAACCTTACACTAAGCTAGTGATTGAAGCAATCAACGCTTAATTCTGGTTAAGATGATTAAAATTACGATAAGTCGCACGAAATTAGGAAGTATCCAATCATTTAAAATGACTGGGCATGCCGATTATGCACCACATGGACAAGACCTTGTCTGTGCTGGAACAACTGCGGTCGTGTTTGGATCTATAAATGCAGTGGAAGTACTTTGTAATGTGCAAGCAACTATTGAGCTCGGAAGTGATGGTGGATTCTTAACGTATGAGTTGCCTAATGATTTAGATGCTCATACAGCAGAGAAAGCTCAAACGCTTTTAGAAGGATTGGTTGTTTCGCTTAAGACGATTGAACTTGATTACGGAAAGTATATCCGTTTAATAGAAAAAATGCAGGAGGTGTAACGTATGTTAAGATTAGATCTTCAGTTTTTCGCATCTAAGAAAGGTGTAGGTAGTACAAAGAACGGTCGTGACTCTCAGTCAAAACGTCTTGGTGCTAAACGCGCAGATGGTCAAACGGTTTCAGGTGGTTCAATTCTTTACCGTCAACGCGGTACAAAAATTTATCCAGGTGTTAACGTTGGTCGTGGTGGCGATGACACTTTATACGCGAAAGTTGACGGCGTAGTACGCTTCGAGCGTCTTGGCCGTGACCGCAAACAAGTGAGCGTATATCCTGTTGCTCAAGAAGCATAAGAAACTCACGGAAAACTCTAACCTGAGTGCAGGTTAGAGTTTTTCTATATTAAGGGGTATCTGGATGAATAAAAAATGGACAATTATAGATGCGTTGAGCCATTCTAGGCATGATTGGCTCAATCGTATGCAGATGATTAAAGGAAACCTCTCCCTTGGAAGAGTGGAAGAGATTCATGGGCTCATCGATCGTTTTGTCCAAGAAGCGAGACAAGAATCCAATCTGATGGGGCTATCGATGCCTTTATTTTCAGAATGGATTTTAACATATAATTGGAAACAGCAGCCGTGCTTATTGGAGTACGAAGTATTAGGGAAATTACATAACTTATCTCATTACGATGAAGAAGTGTGTACGTGGACGAATGAATTTTTCTCAATGCTTCAGCATAGTTTAGACGTTTATGTTGAAAATTATGTTTGTATCACAATTGAATGTGACGCGGAGAATGCTCGTTTCTTTTTTGATTTTCGTGGCAAGCTAACGAATGTAGAAGAACTACAAACGTGGCTTACAAACCAAAACAATGAATCGTATTTCATTTCTTATACAGTGCGAGATGATGAAATCTCGGTTATATTACAACCAATCGAAAAAAGTGTGGTGAAATAATGTTTGTAGATCAGGTCAAGATATATGTAAAAGGCGGCGACGGTGGAAACGGAATGGTTGCGTATCGTCGTGAGAAGTATGTTCCAAAGGGTGGCCCAGCAGGTGGCGATGGCGGTAAAGGTGCAGATGTTGTTTTCGTTGTTGACGAAGGCTTACGTACATTAATGGACTTCCGCTACCAACGTCATTTCAAAGCTGATCGCGGTCAACACGGGATGAGCAAAGGGCAACATGGCCGTAAAGCTGACGATTTAATCGTAAAGGTTCCACCAGGAACAGTTGTAAAAGATGAGGAAACTGGTCAAATTCTTGCGGATTTAGTAACGCATGAGCAATCAGCTGTTATTGCAAGAGGTGGTCGTGGTGGCCGTGGTAACTCACGTTTTGCAACACCGACGAACCCAGCACCAGAAATCGCTGAGAACGGGGAACCAGGTCAAGAACGTGATGTAATCTTAGAATTAAAAGTATTAGCGGATGTTGGACTTGTTGGATTCCCAAGCGTAGGTAAATCAACATTATTATCCGTTGTATCATCAGCACGTCCGAAAATTGCAGAATATCACTTTACAACAATTGTTCCAAACCTTGGTGTTGTTGAAACTGGTGATAACCGCAGCTTCGTTATGGCTGACCTTCCTGGATTAATCGAAGGAGCACATGCGGGCGTTGGACTTGGACACCAATTCTTACGTCATATCGAACGTACACGTGTTATCGTGCATGTTATTGATATGTCTGGTTTAGAAGGCCGTGATCCATATGAGGATTATGTTACAATCAATGCTGAATTAAAAGAGTACAATCTGCGTTTAACAGAGCGTCCACAAGTTGTTGTTGCAAACAAAATGGATATGCCAGATGCAGAGGAAAACTTACAAGCATTTAAAGAGAAAGTAGGAGACGAAGTTCAAATCTTCCCAATCTCTGCCGTAACAAAACAAGGTGTTCGTGATCTATTATTTGAAGTAGCAAACTTAGTGGAAACAACACCAGAATTCCCAGTACATGATGTTGTAGACGAATCTGAAGCAAGTGTAATGTACAAATTTGAATCTGAAGGATCTAAGTTTGAAATTACACGCGAAAGTGACGGTACATTTGTCATTTCTGGTTATGATATTGAGAAAACATTCAAGATGACAGACTTCTCACGTGATGAATCTGTACGTCGTTTCGCTCGTCAAATGCGCGGAATGGGTATTGATGAAGCTCTTCGTGCACGCGGTGCAAAAGATGGTGACATTGTAAAAATTCTTGAATATCAATTCGAATTTATCGATTAAGACTGCCAAAATACGGCAGTCTTTTTTATAATCGAGAAAGGAGTGTAAATAAAGCGATAGAAATACAGATTGGAAAACCGATAGAAAGCTTAATTTTTAGGTGGGAGAGAGGATCTGGTCGAGCGTAGAAGCGGTCAGTGCCTTTTTGAGCCCCATGCCATGTGAGAACAGAGGGAGAAAAAGAGTGGGGATTTCCTCTTGTTTTCAAGGCCGCAATTTGTATGTTAGAAGTCAAAGCGATAGAAATACAGATTGAAAAACCGTTAGAAAGCCTAATCTTTAGGTGGGAGAGAGGATCTGGTCGAGCGTAGAAACGGTCAGATCCTTTTTCTGCCCCATGCCAAGTTAAAACAAAAGGAGAAAGCAAGTAGAGGTCATCTTTTGTTTTTCATAGCCATGACTTATACGTTGGAAAATCAAAATAGATATTCATTTTTAAATTCAGAAGAATGAAAGAAATAGTCACTCCGTAGTAAGAAACAAGGGAGAGGGAGTATATGTATAAAATATTAATTGTAGAAGATGACGAAAAGATTGCTGGGATATTAGAAGAACATTTAGAGAAGTATGGCTATCAATCATTTCGAGTGGCAGATTTACGCCATATAAAAGATGAATTTGTGAAAGTGAATCCACATTTAGTTTTACTCGATATTAATCTCCCGTACTTTGATGGTTTTTACTGGTGTCGTCAAATTCGAACTGTATCTAATGCACCAATCATTTTTGTCTCTGCACGAACCGGAGAAATGGATCAGGTCATGGCAATTGAAAACGGTGGTGACGATTATATTGCAAAGCCATTCCATTTAGATATTGTTATGGCGAAAGTAAAAAGCGCCTTGCGTCGTGGATACGGTGAGTATGCTTCATCGGCAGAAAGCGATTGCTTTGGTGTGAGGGGATTGCTGCTATTTCCATCACAACATACAGTTGAGTGGCAAGGGAAACAAATAGAGCTCACAAAAAATGAATTTTATTTATTAGAGTGTTTAATGAAGCAGGCAAATCAATATGTAACGCGTGAGGAGCTCTTAGAGGCATTATGGGATGAACTAGCATTCGTTGATGATAATACATTAACAGTGAACGTAAAGCGTGTCCGAAAGAAGCTAGAGGAGCTTGGGATTGTAAATGCAATCGTAACAAAGCGGGGATACGGTTACGCACTTCTTACAGAGTGGGGAGATGGGCATGAAGCTTAAGGGTTACCTCATTGATCGTTTTCCTTTAATTGTTTCATATATTGTGAGCCTTTGCTTATTTGGACTTGTATTACAACTACAAGGACTTTTAGAGAAACGATCGATACAGTGGAGTACATGGTTGTATGGCCTTTTACTAGCGACTATCGTATTTATTATATACCTGATTTATGATTATCGAAAACGCAGCGTGTTTTTAAACAGAATCGAACAATACATTGCTGGAGGACATACGTTACATGACTCTTTATTAATTGATGCTTCCTATACGGCTGAACAAGAAATGATTGTAGAAGCATTCATTTTGCTTAGACAGCAATATATGAATGAGGTTCACCAGAAGCATGCGAAAGATCAACAGCAAATGATCTTTATGAACCAATGGATTCACCAAATGAAAACACCAGTTTCAGTGATTGAATTACTGTTGCAGAAATTTGGTAAAGCGCATCGCGAAGCAAGAGAAACGGTTGAAAGTATTCGTGAAGAAAATAATCGTATTTTACATGGTTTAGATTTAGCGTTACATATGGCAAGGTTAGAACAGTTTGCAAAAGATTACAAAGTGGAGGTAGTAAATGTACTAGAGGTTGTTCGAGAGGTTATTAACCAAAATCGAAAATCTTTCATTCAATCTTCTGTATATCCGAAAGTAATGTTTGAAGAAGAAACGTGTACGATCGCTTCCGATCGAAAATGGATTAGTATTGCAATCAATCAAATTGTTATGAATGCAATTAAATACACAAAAATCTCGCAAGTGGATAAGAAAGAAATTCAGTTTCAAATAGAGGAGAAGGAACAGACAGTTTTATTACATATTTGTGATACTGGAATTGGTATTCCAAAGCAAGACATCAAACGAGTTTTTGAACCATTCTTTACAGGAACAAATGGAAGAAAAACAAGAGAAGCAACAGGAATGGGATTATATATTACAAAGGAAATTTGTGATAATCTTCATCACGGAATTTACGTGCAATCAACCGAAGGAGAAAGTACAACATTTACATTCCAATTTGCAAAAGATGAAGAATATCATGCATTGATGAGAAAAATGACAAAATTGTAAGATAACAAACGGTTTTGTAAGGAAAATCACTCGTTTCTTTTTCTTATTTTTCTTATAGTAAATGTAAGAAGAAAGCACATAGGGGGATTTAGAAATGAGTGTTCTTGAAGTAAAAGGTTTAACGAAGGTGTATCAATCAAAAGGATCAGTGGCAACGACTGCTTTACACGATATAAATTTTAAAATTGAAGAAGGCGAATTTGTAGGTATTATGGGTCCTTCAGGAAGTGGGAAAACAACACTTCTAAATTTATTAGCAACAATTGATAAGCAAACTTCAGGCCATGTTTATGTGAATGGTGAAGAGATTAGTCAAATGCGTGCTACAAAACTAGCGGAATTTCGCCGTACACATTTAGGGTTCATCTTCCAAGACTTTAACTTACTTGATACGTTATCGATTAAAGAAAATATTATTTTGCCATTAGTTATGGCGAAGCGCCCTGTAAAAGAAATTGATACGAAAGTACTTGAAATTGCGAAGTTTTTAAATATCGAAGGAATTTTAAATAAAAAAGTATATGAAGTATCGGGTGGACAACAACAACGTGCGGCAGCTGCACGAGCAATTATTCATGAACCGACATTAATTTTAGCAGATGAGCCAACTGGGAATTTAGATTCTAAGTCTGCGAAATCTTTAATGGGCGCACTGCAAGATTTACATGAACAGAAAAAAGTAACAATTGCCATGGTAACACATGATCCAGTAGCAGCTAGTTATTGCGAACGTATTCTCTTTATACGCGATGGAGAAATTTTCTCAGAAATTCATAAAGGAAAAACAAAGCAAGCCTTTTTCCAAGAAATTTTAGATGTACTTGCGATGCTAGGGGGGGAATATCATGAACTTTCGCCAGCTCGCGCTTAATAATGTAAAAGGAAATTGGCGTAATTATAAAGCTTTTCTTATTAGTAGTTGTTTATCAATCTTAGTATTTTTCATGTACGCTTCCTTCATTTATCATCCAGATGTAGTGAGCGGAAACATTAGCATGAAGACGATGGTTACAAAAGGGCTAGAATCAATGAACTATATCATTGTCATCTTTTCAGCACTATTTATTTTATATGCTAACTCAACGTTTTTACGAGCGAGAAAAAAGGAGTTTGGTTTATTAACATTAATAGGTGGAACAAAAGCGCAGCTTGGTCGTATGATTATACTAGAGCAAATGATTTTAGGTGTAATCGCAATTGTAGTAGGGATCGCTCTTGGTATGCTTTGTTCAAAGCTCTTCTTTCAAGCTTTAAGTGTATTACTTGGTGTAGATAAAACACTTCCACTTGTATGGAATGGAAAAGCAGTTCTGATTACAGCTAGTGTATACTTCGTTCTCTTTTTCATCCTATCATTATTCGGTCTTTGGACGGTCGGTCGTTTGCAAATTATTGATTTATTAAGAGAAGCAAGAAAACAAAAAGTAGAGCCTTTCGCATTTACATGGCTATGTGTAGTCGGGATATTATGTATTATTGTCGCGTATGTACTTTGTTTCCAAGTTACGCTTATGAATTTCGTTATGCTATTTTTACCGATTGTAGGACTGACAATTGGAGGAACGTACTTACTATTTACGCAAGGTAGCACTGTTGTATTAAAGGTGTTACAAAAACGAAAAAAATCTTTTTATACATATCCCAATATGTTTGTACTTAGTAATCTTATTTATAAAATGAAAGATAATGCTCGTTTTCTCTTTGTTATATCCATTATTACAGCTGTTGTTTCTTCCGCGGTTGGTACACTGTATGTATTCTTTGAAGATATGAGTTATAAAACAGTAGCTAGTACGCCGCATGCTATTTCATATGAGGAAAAGGGAGTAAATACACATAACATCATTAGTGAAGAGAAAATGCAAGAGTTATTGAAAAATCATGGGTTTGAAGATGCACGAAAAGTAACATATGTAAAACTTCCAGCAACACAGAAAATAGAGGGGTTGAATGGCAATCATGAGATGCCGTTAGGTATTATCTCAGAAAAAGAATATAATGCAGAAGCACGTAAGCAAAAGAAAGAGGAAGTTCATAATGAACCAGGAAGCGCAACGATGGTTTTAATTGATATGATGAATGACTTTGTGAAGTTAGATCGTACAAAACCATTTGAGTTCACGCTGAACGGACAAAAACAGTCTATTAAGCTAAATGATCCAATTGCACAATCTGTTTTTAACGATGAAGGGTACCTTATTGTTAATGATCAAGACTTTGTGAAATATGCAAAGGTTGTATCAGATGAAGAAAAGACAAAATATTACGGATATTATATTGGAGACTGGAAAGGAACAGAGAATCTTGTAGTAGACCTGAAAAAAGAAATTGCACAAGAACAACAACAGAATTTCCATAATTCAGTTCTTACTTATAAAGCAATAAAGGAACAAGGGGCAATTACAATGTTCATCGGTTTCTTTGTAGCAGTACTATTTTTCTTCTTTGCTTGCAGCATGACATACTTTAAATGGTTTAATGATAAAGAACAAGATCGTGTTCAATTTAAGTCATTAAAGAGAATCGGTATGACAGATAAAGAAATTCATAAAATTGCTATTCGCCAAATGGGAGTCATTTTCTTTATTCCAATTCTCATTGGTACATTGCATAGCGGATTTGCTCTTCATACATTAGGGAAAATGCTTTATTTAGATTTATGGAAATCAGGTGCGATTGTTATTGGAGCATATATTGTAGCTTCGGCAATTTACTTTATGATTGCACAAAGAGGATATTTAAAACACGTAAAAAGCTAGGGAAACCTCTAGCTTTTTACGTGTGTAACAGGTTACAGGGGGAATGCAGATGAATGTCAGGCAGCTAGCGATACAAAATATAAGGGGGAATTGGCGGAGTTATAAAGCATTTGTATTAAGTAGCTCTTTTTCTGTAGCAGTTTTTTATATGTATACATCTTTTGTTCATCATCCGGAAGTTGTACACAGTAATGTCCACATTGGAATTCGATCAGGTTTACAAGGGTGTAGTTATCTTATTCTTATGTTCTCGGCACTGTTTATGTTAGGTTCTAATGCTACTTTTCTTGATGCGAGAAAGAAAGAATTAGGATTGCTTAAATTAATGGGATCTACAAATGCTAGAATCTCAATTCTACTATTCTTAGAACAGGCTGTAGTGGGCTTGGTATCAACTTGTATTGGGATTGGGGTTGGGATGTTATTTTCAAATTTATTTTTAATGACATTAAGTGTACTCTTAGATTTAGAGAATAGGATTTATTTCATCTTTCAAATAAAACCATTCTTGATTACCGTTGTTGTATATGCAATTCTGTTTTTTTCTTTAGCACTATTTGGTTTGTGGAATGTGCGGAGGTTAGAAATTGTTGATTTATTATTGGATAAGAGGAAAGGACGTAGAGTTTTTAAAGTAGGGAAATGGCGATTTGGTTTAGGGATTATTTTACTTTTATGTGGATATACCTTTGCGGTAAAAGTAACGCTAGGAGAGTTATTTCTCTACTTTTATCCAATCCTTAGTACTGTAATTATAGGAACTTATTTTTTATTTACTCAAGGCAGTTTATTTGTTTTGAAAGGACTTCAAAAACAGAAGAATATCTATTATACATATCCAAATCTATTTGTGCTTCGCAGCCTTGAGCATAAATTGAAAGATCATGCGAAGTTTTTATTTTCCATTTCTATTTTGACAGCAACAGTTATTACAGCAACAGGAACTGCATATGCATATTTTTCTGACCTTCCCAAAAGCGCTATGTTTTCATTTCCTCATGAAATTTCCTATACAGAAAAAGGAATAGAATCTCATGAAGTGATTTCTCCCGATGAGCTCTTAGTACTATTTGAAAAATATGGTTATGAAAATGTAGAGAAAGTACAGTTTATCGGATTACCAGGAAAGTTTATTACAACACATGACGGACGTCTGTTTCCGATTACAGTTATTTCACAAACGGATTATAACAAAGAAGCAAAGAAGCAAGGAAAAAGCATGGTAAACAATAAAAAAGGTTATGGCACATTTATAAACCCAATGGCTTTTGATGGTCAGGATGTGTATAACAAGGAAATATTCTATTTTCAAATGTTAGGAGTACCATATCAAATTAAATTGCATGAATCTAAATCAGATATGGTTTTTAATGGAGATGGCGCTGGGCACCATAATCAATTATTAGTTGTACGGGATGAACAGTTTAAACAATGGGAAAGTGTCATTCCTAATCATGAAAAATATGTATATTATGGTTATAATATTCCAAATTGGCAGGAGCAAAAAAAATTCGCGTTAGAAGTGAGGGGAAAAGTGTCTCCAGATTATTCTTCTTCGATGAGAAATAAGATCAGTATATATATCCAATTTAAGGAAGGGGGAGCAGTGTTATTATTTATCGGATCATTTATTAGTATTCTCTTTTTCTTAGCAACTTGCAGTATGACATATTTTAAATGGTTTTCAGATATTGAGCAGGATCGTAAAGAGTATCAGTCTTTAATGAAAATAGGGATGGAGAAAGGAGAAATAAAACGGATTGTTAGACGGCAAATGGGGAGTTTATTTTTTATTCCTATTGTGGTCGGTATAGTGCATAGTATATTTGCTTTCTATGCATTGAGTAATTTAATGGAAATGAATGTGTTATTTACAAGTATAAAGATCATCGGTATATATTGTGCAGCAACAGCTATCTATTTCTTCTTCGCTCAAAAAGAATATATGAAACATATAGACTAGCAAACGCTAGTCTTTTTAAAATATTCAAAATTCACATAGAAAAATAAAAATATTCATGGTATAACAGTAAGAAAACGAAAAAGAGGGGAAAAGACGATGATTCGAGTTGGCTATTTAGGACCAGAAGCAACATTTACAAATATGGCGGTGAGTCGTTTTTTTCCGGAGGCAGAGCATGTGCCATATCGCACGATTCCTGATTGTATGGATGCTGCAGCAAATGGAAATGTAGACTTTGCAGTTGTACCGTTAGAGAATGCGATTGAAGGTTCTGTTAATATTACTGTTGATTATCTTGTGCATGAGCAGCCGCTCTTCATTGTAGGAGAAATTACAGTGCCTATTCAGCAACATTTACTTGTGCATCCAGATTATGAAGAGGTGTGGAAAGAAGTATATGCAGTTCATTCTCATCCGCATGCGATTGCGCAATGTCATAGGTTTTTAAATGAAGAATTAAAAGGTGTAACGGTTCGGGATATGACTTCCACAAGTGCAGCGGCGCAATATGTGAAAGAACATCCGGAAGAACGGATCGCTGCAATTGCAAATGAAGCGGCAGCAGAGAAGTATGATTTAGCAATTGTGCAGCGTAATATTCATACGCATAAAAATAACCATACACGTTTCCTCGTGTTACATAAAAAACAGCGGGCACTACTACCGAAAAACGGTGAGAACCGCGGGGAGAAAACGACACTTATGATAACGTTACCTGCTGATTATGCAGGAGCACTTTATCAAGTATTATCAGCTTTCGCATGGAGAAAATTAAATTTATCGAAAATCGAATCTCGTCCAATGAAAACGGGACTTGGTAATTACTTTTTCTTAATTGATGTGGATAAGGCATATGATGATGTGTTGTTGCCAGGAGTAACCATGGAGCTTGAGGCACTTGGTTTTTCTGTGACGGTGCTGGGGAGTTATTCGTCTTATTGGTTGTAAACAAAAATAAACCTCATTGCATATGCAGTGAGGTTTATTTCAATTTTGCTAAGCGATCTACTAATTGCTCGCGCCAAGCTTCTGCTAGTTCTGGAACAGCAATAATTTTCTCCATTGCCTCTGTATCTTTCCGTCTATGAAAATATACTTCGTTAGAAAACAGAATAGAAACTTGATTTGGATGGCGCTCTAGTAGTTTCATTTGTGAGTCTTTGCGAACAACGCCTTCTTGAAGAACACGGCATAAATAGCCGGTATAACCGGTTTCTACAATGCGCGGTAAAATACCGGGGATGCCAACTCTTTTTGAGATGGTACTACACGGTATCCGGCCTTGTGTAATTTGAATGACAGCCTCACCTAATTGATATGTATCGCCGATGAAAATATCATGTTCTAACATATTTGTTACGGTAATATTTTCGCCAAATGCAGAGGGTGGGAGTGTTGTTTGAAATTCTTGTTCCCATAGCGCGTAATGTTCATACGGATAGATACAAACAGCGCGATCAGGTCCGCCGTGAAACCTTAGGTCAGCTACACCATCTCCAAGAAATCCGTCTTTTGATAGAAAGGCTTCTTCTGTAAGCTCTTTACAGATGCCTGTTGTCATTTCTTTATTTTCTCCATATTGCATTTGTTTTGGTTTGCCAATGCTAAAGTGAACGAGTTTGATTCCCATATCATCTCTCCTTTACCAATTGATTTCAATATTATATCATTTCATAAATAAAAGCACAGAGAAGAATGAAACTCTCTGTGCTTTTATTTTAATAAACAAGAAATCCAGCGCGATCTAGCGCATCACAAGCAGCGTTTAATTTTTCTGTGGAATCTGCTTCAATTGTATGTAAGTGGATGCCATCTGTTAATTGAGATAGATAGGAAGCATTTGTATCTTCAATTTTTTGCAAATATTGTTCAACATCAAAACGATTGCTCACCATAATAGAAGCTGTTATGTCGCCGTATACAGGATGTTCTACTTTTACATCTTTAATTGTAACACCGTGGTCGACTAGCAATGTTAATTCTTGGCGTACTTCATCTGGTTTATGCTGGCAGACGATAACACGTTCAAATGTATTTTTCTTTGCTTGTGGTTTTAAATATAAATATCCTTGTGCAGTTGCGATAATTGGTTCGTTTCGCGCTTTTAGTAAGGAAATATCTTGTACGATGACTTGCCTGCTGACATTTGTTTTCTTAGATAATTCACTCCCGGATAACGGTTCGTTAGCAGCAAGGAGCCATTGTAAGATGAACTGTCTTCTTTCTTCTCCTAAAATCTTTTTCTGGTCATTTTGTTTCATTATAATTTAACACCTCTATAAAATTGATTTCCAATTGTGCATAGTGCATGAATGGTTGTATCAATATGTTCTTCCGTTGTATGACGTCCAAATGAAAAGCGGACATACTGTTTTGCCTCTTCATACGTTTTTCCAATTGCAAGCATTGTTTTTGAAGGTTCTTGTTTGCCGACTTGACATGCGCTTCCTGTTGAAATGGCAATGCCATGGCGATTGCATTCTAACATCGTGTACTGACCTTCTATTCCCTTTATTGTAACCCCAATAATATGAGGTAAACAAGAAGTAGAATGTCCTTCTACTTGAATTTCAAGGGGAATTGCTTGTAATTGTTCTGTAAAATAGGATCGTAATTGCTCAAAACGAGCGCGTTCTTCTTCACGATCGTCCAATATATGCTCTGCTGCTGTCAGAAACGAAGCGATACCGGGAGCGTTAACTGTACCAGGGCGAAATCCTTTTTCGTGAGATGTCCCTGGGAAGACTGGTTCCCAGCGAACTTTTGGGTTTATATAGCAAGCTCCGACACCCTTTGGTCCGTAAATTTTATGTGCGGAAACAGAAAGGCTATCAATTTGCATCGTTGTGACATCAATTGGGAGTTTACCAAATGTTTGTACACAATCTGTATGAAATAAAATATGGTGTTTTTTTAGTAGTGCTCCAATTTCTGAGATAGGTTGAACGGTTCCAATTTCAGAATTACCGTGCTGAATACTTGCTAAAACTGTATCGTCTGTAATTGCTGCTTCTAAAGCCTTAAGGTTAATAAGCCCGCATGAATCCACAGGAATTTCCGTGATTGTATATCCTTGCTTTGTTAATGACTGAAAGTAGCTGCGAATCGATGCGTGCTCCATCGGTGTTGTAAGTATGTGCTTGCCGCTTTTTGCATTTAAGAGCGACTGGATTGCAAGATAATTAGATTCAGAACCACCGCTTGTGAAAAATACGCCTTGTTCTTTTCCTCTAATCATTTGTGCAAATGCTCCCCTGCAAACTTGTAGTAAAGAAGAAGCTGTCCCTCCGATATCGTGTAAACTTTGTTCATTACCGAAGTATTGCTGTGCTGCTTTCGTATATGTGTCAATCGCTTCTTTGCTCATTGGTGTTGTAGCTGCATAGTCAAGATATATCATAATGTATAGTCCTCTCTATAGTAGAGTTACATTCGTTTTTTTATTTTAAAGTATATAAATTCAAATTAAAAAACCGACATAAACCCTTTCTTTTTAGGTGGGAGAGAGCATCCGGCCATGCGTAGAAGCGGTCAGATCCTCTTCCTGCCCCAAGTAAAAACAGAGAGAGAAAATGAGTGTAAGTCCCCTTTTCTCCTTCATAGCAGCGATTTATATGTCGAAAAAATAAAATGGATTTATATAGTATGAGAATTTCGTTAAACTCCTTGGTGAAAATATTACTTTCTAAAAAACTCTTGTCATTATTTTAAAACTATGTAAATATAGGTGTCAAGACAGTTGAAAAGTGTAAACTAGGAGGCAATGATCATGCCAAGTGCAGATGTCTTAATTATCGGAAGTGGTGTTGCAGCACTTAGTGTTGCGAAAGAGATTTGTCACGAAAAGAATGTGATGATTATCACAAAGAAAACAGGCCGCAATAACAATACGCATTTAGCGCAGGGCGGAATTGCAGCAGCTGTAGCTACATATGACAATGCGAATGATCATTACGAAGATACAATAGCGGCCGGCTGTGGCTATAACAATGAAGAAGCAGTTCGATATTTAGTGGAAGAAGGGCCGAAAGAGATTCGTAAGCTCATTGCAAATGGGATGGAATTTGATGGAGATGAAAACAGACCCCATCTTGGAAAAGAAGGTGCGCATCGAAAACGACGTATTTTACATGCTGGTGGAGATGCAACAGGACGAATTTTATTAGAGCATTTGGTTCAGGAAGTCGCTCCGTACGTTACAGTAGTGGAGCGAGAAATGGTGCTCGATTTAATTATAGAAAATGATACATGTAAGGGCGTTTTGACCCGTGATAGTGAAGGAAATATACATCGTTACTATGCTGAACATATTGTATTAGCTACAGGCGGTGTTGGAGGGGTGTATGCATTTACGTCTAACGACGAGACGATTACAGGTGACGGACTCGCGATGGTATACAGAGCTGGTGGCGAACTTGTTGATTTAGAATTTGTGCAATTTCATCCAACGATGCTATATGTAGGCGGACGTTGCTGTGGACTTGTTTCAGAAGCGGTACGGGGTGAAGGAGCTGTTCTGTTAAATGAAAAAGGACAGCGTTTTATGCTGGATGTACATCCGCAACATGATCTTGCACCGCGTGACGTAGTGGCACGTGCGATTCATGAACAGCTTCTTGCAGGTGAAAGTGTATACTTGGATATTTCTTCTATTCAAAACTTTGAAGAACGTTTTCCTACTGTATCGGCATTATGCAAAAAGAATGGTATAGATGTAAAAAAAAATAGAATTCCAGTTGTTCCTGGTGCTCATTTTCATATGGGTGGCATTAAAACGAATTGTGATGGAGAAACATCTATTCCGCATTTATATGCTATAGGTGAAGTAGCTTGTAACGGTGTGCATGGTGCAAACCGATTAGCGAGCAACTCATTGTTAGAAGGGCTTGTGTTTGGAAAACGAATGGGAACACATATTTTAGCTCATCCGGTACAAGAAAAGATAAATAATAGCGAAGAAATACATGGAATATCAAAAGTTCCTCAGTTACCTACGAAAAAAGAAATACAAAAACATATGATGACGTACGTAGGAATTGTACGAACAGAAAAGAGTTTATTATATGCGAAGCAATGGTTTGAACATTATCGTATACAAAGTGTTCGAATGCAATATGAAGCTTTTACAAATGAAGATATAACAATTATAAATATGCTAACAGTTTGTCAGCTCATTACAGAAGCGGCACTGCAAAGAAAAGAGAGCATAGGTGGTCATTATCGTGGTGATTATCCAAGACGAAATCAAGTAACGAAAAAAATTATTCTTGCTAATAGAAATTTACAACTTGTGTAATGAGGGGAAGAGGGATTGTATGAACGCGTTAAAGGTAAGAAAAGCATTAGAAAGATTTATTCTGGAAGATATTGGAGAAAAAGATGTAACATCTCAGCTTATTTTTCCTGATAATTTAAGGGCAAAGGGAACGTTCCTTGCGAAAGAAACGGGGGTATTCGTAGGGACAGCAGTAATTGAACAAGGATTTCGATTATTAGATGACGGCATTCAAATTACACTTTATAAAAAAGACGGAGATTTCGTAGAAAAAGGTGAGATTTTAGCAAGTGTCGAAGGACCAATTGCATCTTTATTAACAGCGGAGCGTGTAATTTTAAATATTATTCAACGCATGAGTGGTATAGCAACGATGACGCGCAAAGCTGTTCTGGCGCTAGAAAGTGATCATACACGTATTTGTGATACGAGAAAAACGATGCCAGGGCTTCGCATGTTTGATAAATATGCGGTTGTTTGCGGAGGCGGATATAACCATCGCTTCGGATTATACGATGGTGTCATGATTAAAGATAACCATATTGCTTTTGTAGGGTCTATTACAAAAGCTGTTACATCTGTGAAAGAAAAGCTTGGGCATATGGTGAAAGTTGAAGTGGAAACGGAGACAGAAGAACAAGTGCGCGAAGCGATTGCCGCAGGAGCGGATATTATTATGTTTGATAACCGTACACCAGAAGAAGTTCGTGAGTTTTCTAAAATTGTTCCAAGTACAATTGTGACAGAAGCATCCGGCGGCATTACAATTGAAAATTTATCGAACTATGGTGGAACAGGGGTAGATTACATTTCACTTGGATTATTAACACATTCTGTAAAGGCGTTAGATATTAGCTTTAATATTGAAGTTTAAGGTGAGAGGGTTAGAGGGGGAGATTACAAATGAGTATTTTAGAGAAAGTTCAGCTAATTGAAACGATGTTACCAGAGCGTTATCAAACGATGTCAGTACAAGAAATGGAAGAGCGCGTTCGTGAAATTAAAGAAAAATTAGGGGAAGCATTATTTATTCCAGGGCATCATTATCAAAAGGATGAAGTTGTTCAATTTTCAGATGCTGCGGGAGATTCATTGCAACTTGCGCAAGTAGCGGCTAGCAATAAAGCAGCGAAATATATTGTCTTTTGCGGTGTGCATTTTATGGCTGAAACAGCAGATATGTTAACGGCCGATGAACAGGTCGTTATTTTACCAGATATGCGTGCTGGCTGTTCCATGGCGGATATGGCAGATATCGAACAAACAGAACGAGCTTGGAACGAACTTACGCAGTTATTTGGGGATACGATGATTCCATTAACATATGTCAATTCTACGGCAGCTATTAAGGCATTTTGTGGACGAAATGGCGGGGCGACAGTAACATCTTCAAATGCAAAAAAAATGGTATCTTGGGCATTTACGCAAAAAGAGCGTCTTGTTTTTTTACCAGATCAACATTTAGGAAGAAATACAGCGTATGACCTAGGTATTTCATTAGATAAAATGGCGGTTTGGGATCCGCATACAGATTCATTAGAATATGATGGGAATATAGAAGATGTGAAGGTGATTTTATGGAAAGGTCATTGTTCGGTTCATCAAAATTTTACTGTGAAAAATATTGAAAGCGTACGAAAAAATCATCCTGATATGAATATTATTGTTCATCCAGAATGCTGTTATGAAGTGGTAACAGCTTCTGACTATGCAGGGTCAACAAAGTATATTATTGATATGATCGAACAAGCACCATCTGGAAGCAAATGGGCAATTGGTACAGAGATGAACTTAGTAAACCGGATTATTCATCAACACCCGGATAAAGAAATTATTTCATTAAACCCTTTTATGTGTCCTTGTTTAACGATGAATCGTATTGATTTACCACATTTATTGTGGGTGTTAGAAACGATAGAGCGTGGAGAAGAAGTCAATGTTATTCAAGTAGATAAGCAGGTGACAAAAGAAGCAGTTCTTGCCTTAAATCGTATGTTAGAGCGTGTGTAAAAGCGACGGATTTCCGTCGCTTTTTTATTAAACATAATTAGCTAATTGCAGTCATACATTGTGTTGAGGGAATCATTGTATTTTTTCATATTCGTGCAATATTGTGTATGACTAAATGGTAAGAGCAAGAGTGTTAAATTATAGAGGACAGTTTCACTTTACATTATTTTGGCTTATAGATAAGTAATACAGGAGGGGGAAAATTTGAAAATTCATATCGTGCAAAAAGGGGATACCCTTTGGAAAATTGCGAAAAAGTACGGAGTAGATTTTGAAACGTTAAAAAAGGCGAATACGCAGCTTACTAATCCCGATCTGATTATGCCAGGTATGAAAATAAAAGTGCCATCTAGCAGTGTGCATGTGAAAAAAAATATGGGTGCTGGTTCAGCTCCTCCAAAAGAATATGTAAAAGAGGTACAACAAAAAGAATTTGCAGCGACACCTACGCCGCTTGGAATAGAAGATGAAGAAGAAGCACCATATCAATCTGCGCCGATTACGCAGCAACCGGCTATGCAGCAAACGCAAAAAGAAATGCAAATGAAGCCGCAAAAAGAAATGCCCATTCAAAAAGAAAAGCCGATTCAGAAAGAAGTACCAATCCAAAAAGAAAAACCGATTCAGAAAGAAATACCTATTCAAAAAGAAGTACCTATTCAAAAGCCGCCTGTCGTTGAAAAACCAGCTGTAATTGAAAAGCCACCAGTTGTAGAAAAGGTAGAGAAACCTGTGGGAAAAGAAAGCACAAAGTTTTCAGTGAATATATTACCACAGCCACCACAACCACCGATTAAGCCTGCAAAAGACTATAAAATTTCAGATGTAATAAAAAAAGGAAGCGAGTTAATTGCCCCGCAAATTATTAATAAGATGAAACCGAACAATATAGTGTCACCACAAACGAAAAAAGAAAATGTAAGTAATATAGTTGCGCCGCAAATAAAAAAAGAAAATGTAAGTAATATAGTTGCGCCGCAAACGAAAAAAGAAAACGTCAGTAATGTTGTTTGGCCACAAGTGCAAAAAGAAAATGTGGGCAATATAGTGTCACCACAGACGAAGAAGGAAAATGTGGGTAATATAGTTGCACCGGATGTGACAAAAGAAAGTCTTATTATTCCACAAGTAACACCA
>NZ_CM000745.1:3678229-3733647 GCF_000161455.1 Bacillus pseudomycoides DSM 12442 | reverse complement strand
TTTTAGCAGTGCTTTTTTATTATGCTAATGCTTGGGCTAAATCTTCAATTAAATCTTCGCCATCTTCAATACCGACAGAAATACGAATTAATGTATCTGTAATTCCTAGCTCTTTACGACGATCTGCTGGAATAGATGCATGTGTCATTTGAGCTGGAATAGAAATTAAGCTTTCTACTGCTCCTAAACTTTCAGCAAGCGTAAAATACTGCAGTTTCTCAAGTACTTTATTTAGCGTTTTTGCACTATCTACATCGAATGAAATAATTGCACCGTATCCATTCGCTTGTTCAGTTGCTAATGCATGATTCGGATGTGATTCAAGGCCTGGATAGTATACTTTATTAACTTTTGGATGATTATTTAAAAACTCAGCAATCGCGCGTGAATTTATTTCATGTTCTTCCATACGAATTCCTAATGTTTTTAAACCACGAAGTAACAAGAAGCTATCTTGTGGTCCAAGAATACCACCTGTTGAGTTTTGAACGAAATGAAGGTCTTCTGCTAATTGCGCGCTATTAACAACAACTAATCCGGCAACAACATCGCTATGTCCACCTAAATATTTCGTTGCACTGTGAAGTACAATATCTGCTCCTAAAGAAATTGGTGACTGCCAGTATGGCGTCATGAATGTATTATCAATAATTGTTAATAGACCTTTTTCCTTTGCAAATGTAGAAATTTGCTTAATATCTGTAATTTTTAATAATGGATTTGTTGGTGTTTCTACATAAATTGCCTTTGTATTTGGACGTACTGCTTCTGCTACTTCATCTAAATTTGTTGTATCTACAAATGTATGTTCAATACCGAAACGATTCAATACTTTTGTAATCACACGATATGTTCCGCCATATACGTCATCTGTTAAAATGACATGATCTCCTTTTGAGAATAACATAATAGTTGCTGTAATAGCAGCCATTCCTGAACCAAATGCAAATCCTGCATGACCGTTTTCTAATACGGCAATCATTTCTTCTAATGCTGAACGCGTTGGATTACCTGTACGTGAATATTCGTATCCTTGATGTTTACCAACTGCTTCTTGTTTGTACGTACTTGTTTGATAAATCGGTACGTTTACAGATCCAGTTGAAGGTTCTCCTATGCGAATACCATGAATTAACTTTGTTTTTGCTCTCATTTTTTATTCCCACCCTTTGTATATATCTTTACTTAAATAACGCTCACTGCTATCTGGAAAAATCGTTATAATATTTGTACCTGGTTTTGCCTTTTCAGCCTCTAATAGGCTCGCATGAAATGCTGCTCCTGAAGAACTACCAACAAGAAGACCTTCTTTCTGCGCTAATTCTTTCACACGTCTGAATGCATTTCGATCAGAAATGGTATGAATTTTATCGAAATATGATAATTTTAAAAATGGCGGAATAAATTCAAGACCGATTCCTTCTGTTTCATGTGAACCTGCTTCACCACCATTTAAAATAGATCCTTCTGGTTCTACAATCACCGTTTTAATTTCACAATTTTGTTCTTTTAAATAGGAGGCAGTTCCCATAAATGTACCGCCAGTACCTGCACCTGCTACGAATATGTTAATCTCTCCATCCAACGCTTCCCACAGCTCTGGGCCTAATGTTTTGAAATAGGCACGTGGATTTGCATCATTTGCAAATTGACTTGGAGAGTATGAATTTGGAATTTCTTTTACTAATTCTTTCGCCTTCGCAATTGCGCCTGTCATTCCTTGTTCAGTTGGCGTATGCACAACTGTTGCACCAAGTGCTTTCATCAGCTCTTGCTTTTCAATACTGAATTTTTCTGGAACACAAACAATTACATGTAAATCATGCTCTAGTGCTGCGAGTGCCAGTCCAATGCCAGTATTCCCTGCCGTCGGTTCAATAATTGTTCCCCCTGGCTTTACAAGTCCTTTTGCTAGTGCATCTTCAATCAATTCTCTTCCTAAGCGATCTTTCACGCTTCCACCTGGATTATAAAATTCAAGCTTTGCAAATAAACGAACGCCCTCTGGAAGTGAAAAACGAGTAATTTCTACAATCGGTGTATGACCGATTAATTCATGAACTCCACGATACACCTTCATCGTGTTCTCCTCCTTATTTGCCAATAAAGAAAAGGCAACTGTATGTATCTTCTTTATATGAGACAGTTGCCTTTTTGTTACATTACTTTAACTCTTCTAACACTTTTACAATAAAGTTTGTAGAATGGAGAGCTGCTTGATCTAAAAATTGATCAAATGAAACGTTTGATTCTTTACCAGCAATATCAGAAAGTGCACGAATAATTACAAATGGTACTTTGTATTGATGACATACTTGCGCAACCGCTGCTGCTTCCATTTCTACTGCGTAAAGATTTTCAAATTTATCACGGATTGCTGCAACTCGGTTTGGATCACTCATAAATGAATCCCCTGTTGCAATCATTCCTTTCACAACTTGAATGTTCTCTTCGGATTTCATACATTTCTCAGCTAATGCTATTAGTGCTTCATCCGCTTTAAATCCTGGTGGCATCCCTGGCACTTGACCATATTCGTAATCAAATGCAGTTACATCCACGTCATGATGGCGAACTTCTGTTGAGATGACAACATCCCCAACATTTAAAGATTGATGGAATCCACCAGCTGAGCCTGTATTAATTACTTTTTCAGGTTGGTATCTCTCTAATAAAATTGTCGTCGACATAGCCGCATTTACTTTACCAATACCAGACTTTAACAAGATTACTTCATGTCCTGCTAATGTTCCTTTCGTAAATTCACAACCTGCAACGGTTTCTGTTTCTGCTTGTTCTAATTTGTCACGTAAAATACGTACTTCTTCTTCCATTGCTCCAATTACAGCAATTCTCAATCTAATCCCTCTTTCTATTGCTTAGTTGCCTCCATTACCCAAACGAAATGATTTAATCTCGTAAATGTTACATGGAAGCCATTGTTTTCAAAAATAGATTGCATGATCGGAATACGTGTATAGTATTCTGTTTGCAAATCGTTTGCTAACTGATGAAAACCTCTTTGTTTTGCAGTTTCAACAGTTTTATCATACGCTTCTTGATCTGCAAATATCGTATCAGCAAACACTATTTTACCACCTTTATGAAGCAATTGACTATACTTCGCAATTGCTACATCTTTTTCTTCATCTGTTAGATGATGAAACGCATAAGTGCTTACAATTGTATCAATAGAATCGGGAACATCAAAAGAAAGAAAATCTCCCTCTGTAATTGAAAATCCTTCTGGTAGCTTTTTCTTTGCGATTGTACGCATTTCACGTGACGGCTCTATCCCGTAAACAGTATGGCCAACAAGTAATAATTTATTTGTTAAATTACCAGTGCCAACACCAAATTCTAATACATTTCCAAATGATTTATTTACTACATCCTCTAAAATCTCCTCATAACGAGCGAAAACTTCTTTATATTGTATATCTTCGCCTTGTACGAATGAATCGTACGTATGAGCCCACTCATCAAATAAACCGTTAAATTCTGTACCCATATAAAATTCCCCTTTTTCTTATCGGTTTTATCAGTATGATATGCTTTCTTTACGAAAATGTCAATTGAAACGGAAATGGTATTTCCTTCTTTTCTTTGTTACACTTAACTTGATTATATGGAGAGGAGCGTTTTTTGTGTCATTTACGTTTGAAATGCTGGAAGATAAAGTAGAATTTTTTGAAGCACCAAACTTAGTTTCCTTAGAAAAGAAAATTAACGAACAAATTGACAATAACAAAGCACTTATGCTGGAAGTTCATCATATTTCTCATCAAATGGTTATGGATCCCGAGAGCAAAAGACCTTATTACAGCGCAGTTGTTCATTTTAAATTAAAAAAATTACGCTAACTAAAAAAGAGAGCGGTTCTAAGAACCTCTCTCTTTTTTAGTTTAGAGTTTGAACAAGTGCTGGTTTCCAACCCTCATTTTCTACCCAATCAATATTTACATAATATCTTTTACCAGTTTGTTTATCTTGAACATTACCGTACGCTTTTTGCTTACCGTTATTCCCAATGCGGTGAATAACCAATTGTTCCACTGGAACTTCGATTGCAGCGGAAATTGCTTGTTTCATCTCATTCCAATCTGCTGATCCTTGTTGAAATGTCATTGCCGGTGTTGCACCTTGCGTTGTACCAACTGGCTTCCAAGAAGGTTTCGTATAAGCATCTGTTGCTTTAGGCTGTGTTTTTTCAGCTGGGGTCTTTTCATTTGCTTTTGCTTCTTCCTCAGCTTTTTGTTTCTCTTCGTCCTCTTTTTTCTTCGCTGCTGCTTGCTCTTGTTTCTTAGCTTCTTCTTTCTCTTTCGTTTTCTCAGCTTTATTATCTTTCGTTGTTTGCTGAGATACTTTCTTGTCTGGAGAAGATGCTTGCTCTGTTGTATCAGAAGTAAAGAATACTTGATACGCTACAACAAGTACTGCTAATAACACAATAGCAATTGCAATATTTAAAACACCGTTTTGACGACGTTTTTGTTGTTTCTGTTGGAATCTAGATCCTCCTGCCATTCTTCAAACCTCCATGCAGTTTTTCCTACTTGCTATTGTAACACTAAATCTTAAAAGGTTGAATAACTACAGTAATTTTTTCACGAAATGAAAACATTTGATAATAAATTGCAAGATTACCTTCTACTTTCCAAGTGAGCAATCTCTTCTACAAATTCTTTAAAAATCGGTGTTACAGTATTTTGTTCATTATTCGTTTCTAAGTCAACAACTACTAACGCATATCTTGGGTTTTCATACGGGAAGTAACCCGCAAACCAACGATTTACACTATTTCCTTTTCCTGTTTGTGCCGTCCCAGATTTTCCGGCAACAGATAGCGGTAATGACTGAAAAGTAGTACCTGTTCCTTTCTCCATCGTTACTACTTTTCTTAATAGTGATTGCACTTGTTTCACTGTATGATAAGAGAGTTGTCGCCCCTCCAATTTATGATCTTCAAAATGAAAAAATCTTGTGCCATTTTTGTACCGTATTTCTTTTACAGCTTTTACTTCTTTCTTCTCTCCATTTCTTGCAATCGTCGCCATCATATTTGCAACAGCTAAAGGGGATATTCTTACATCCTTTTGCCCAATCGCCGTTTGGGCGATTGCTTTGTGACTCATCTTAGTTTCTTCTTCATTCCAAACAATTGCTTTTTTCTCTTCTATCAACTGTTTAAACCCAGACGTATGAAACACTTGCCCTTTCCATCCTACCTTCTCACTCGCTCCTAGCGCTTCTAAATACGTTTCCATTACATGTTTATCCTTTTGCATCAATTCATCACCAAGCACAGCAAATGTCCTGTTACAACTCCTAGCAAAGCTCTCTGTGAAGCTTAATTTCCCCATCATAACCTGCGGAGTATTTTCGCCATACGGATCTGTATCACAGTTAAACATACGATGAGATTGAATTATATCATTATCAATTGCCGCGGCCGCTACAACTGTTTTAAAAATAGAACCAGGAAAATGAGGCGTTAGCATTTGGTTTTCCATCGTTTTTTGATACGTACGCTTATCATTCGTCTGTAAAGATAGTTTACTCACCATTGCTAAAATTTCACTCTTCTTCACATCAAGTAGTACTAATCCACCGTTTTTTATTCCATGCATTTGCACAAGCTCTTCTGCTTTTTGTTGCAAAGACTTTTCTATCGTTGTTTGAATCGTAACTGGATAAAAAGGATTTCCAGGAGATGTATATTTTGCACGTTTCCCAAAAATCGGTTCGCCCTGTCTGTCTACTTGATACAACACTTTCGTTTCACCATCAGTCATTAAAAATTCATCAAATGATTGTTGAAGTCCTGAAATACCAATCGGTGTTTGAATAGGGAACCTCTTCATTTCCCCGTATCGCTTTTGAAATTCATTCTCGTTTTCTCCTACTGCACCAATTAAATGTTCTGCTTCTGGTATTTGTTTCACCCTTACTTCAGTTGCAACCATGCCTAACATATCCGCACGATTAATCTTTTCCACCTGTTCTTTCGTTAATTGAAACGGTTTATCACCTCTTTGAAATATAAATGGTTTTCGTTTGTCTTTCATTTGCAGATTTATGTCTTGTCCCGGCACACTAATGATATGCGCAATTTTCTCTAACATGTCATTTTTTATTTGTAGAAATGGAAAAATAATTAACACTGAATACTTTTCTTCACCAAGTTCTACTCCATTTCGATCAATAAAACGTCCCCTACCATCATCCACTGTAACTGCTTGTGTACGCTGGGTAACACTCTTTTCAATTAAATTTATATGTTTATCTGTAAATGATTCAGTAGATATAAGCTGTATTTGTACCAATCTTCCAAGCAATAGCAACATGATGCATGTAAAGCATAATAAGGTGATGATAATTCTCCGTTTGATTTTCATAAAAAACACCTCGTCTTTTCAGTTTAGACGAGGTGTCATTCCTTTTATACAGAACGAAATATTATTAGAGTTTGTATTTTTCTTGTATGATTGAATGATTTTTATAAATCTTTTGGCTGCTTTAGAAATTTCATAAGAATTGACCTAAAACTCTCTTCATCTATTCCTGAATTTTTTGCAACCTCAATTGTAGTAGTTGTTACTTGAGCTGCTGCTTTTAAATAATCCGGTTGTAAAGCTTGCATTTCACTTCTTTTTTCTTTTGCATTCTCAACCGTTACAGAATCAATACATGCGATCATCTTGTCTACGATCTTTAAATATTCATTTTCTGCGTTAATTAACTTTTGAATTTCATCTTTATTACTTACTTTAGATTGATTTAAGTAAGTATACGCTTGATTCACTTCATCTTTAAAAAGTTTATCATTATTCTTTGCCTGTTCTTGTAACATATTCTTCATATCATCTATTGTCTTCTGATCCATTGTATCCTGTAACAAATATTCTGGATTACCAATCGCATAATCATACTTAATCGTCACATCCTGAAACATTCTCATTACAATAGCTAACTGATACTCTAGAGCAAAGTCTTCGAATTTCTGTTCCTTTTTATCCTTATCTAATTCCGTGTTCCCCTTTGTATTCGGTGTGCTGTTTGAAGACGAAGTTGCTGCATCATCCTTTTTTTCTTCTTGTTTCGGTTTCGATTCGTTTGATGCACTTGTTTTCTCACTAGATCCACATGCCGCTAATCCTGTCATCATAACGCCACAAGTGAGTGCTGCAAATAATTTCTTTTTCATGAACTGTCCCTCTTCCTTATCCCTTTTAAACTCTCTTCACACTTCAAAACATAAAAGTATAAAATTCCTCACTTATAATATCAGAATTAAAGCTCTTACATCGTCATATTATGTCGAATAAAGTGAAAACTCCCTTAAGGATCCTTTCTCTTTTATCGCTCAAACCAAACTATCATGGACGATTATATAGCACTTTTCACTCAGAATCTTGAGAGCAATGGGATAATAAAAGAGAAAAAATAAAAAAGGTTCACCCATATGAGTGAACCTTTTTTATTATTTTACAGAGATAATCTCTACTTGCATTTCTCCGCCTGGCGTTTGGATTGCTACCTTTTCACCAATTTGCTTACCTAATAAGCTTTTTGCGATTGGAGAATCGTTAGAAATTCTTCCTTCAAATGGATCAGCTTCTGCGCTACCAACGATTGTGTAAGCTTCTTCATCTCCATCTGGTAATTCTTTGAATACTACAGTTTTACCTAATGTTACAACTGTAGACTCTTCGCCATTATCTTCAATGATAACTGCGTTACGAATCATATTTTCTAGTTGTGTAATACGTCCTTCTACGAATGCTTGCTCATCTTTCGCTGCATCGTACTCCGAGTTCTCAGAAAGATCACCGAAGCTACGTGCGATTTTAATACGCTCTACAACTTCTTTACGTCTTACTGTTTTTAATTGCTCAATTTCGTTTTCTAATTTTTGTTTACCCTCTTGCGTCATAGGGTATGTTTTTTCTGTTGCCATGTTTTCCACTCCTTTTATATACCAATCCCCCGAAAAAAAGAGGAGTTCAATATGAAAACTCCTCCGCTTTATCCTATAGCGGAGGTTTCTAGTACACATGTACTAGCGGAGTTGTCACATACAACCCCGTATTTTCCAATTCTTCCTCATATAAAGAAGATATGTATGGAAAGTTCATATAAATATGCCCTCACCTATAGATAGATGAGGTTGGCATGTTTCATTGTATTCGATAGGAAGGGAAAAAATCCCTTCCTATCGTATATCTTTTACTATGCTATTACAAATTCACTTTTTGTTCAAGAATTGTTGCAATTTTTGTGACCATAATATCGATTGCAACATGATTTTGTCCACCTTCTGGAATAATTATATCCGCAAATTTCTTAGAAGGCTCAATAAATTGGTTGTGCATTGGACGTACAACATTTACATACTGCTCAACAACAGAGTCCATTGTACGGCCACGCTCTTTAATATCACGTTGCATGCGACGTAAAATACGAAGGTCAGCATCCGTATCAACAAACACCTTAATATCCATTAAATCACAAAGACGCGGGTCTTCTAAGATAAGAATCCCTTCTAAAATAATTACATCTTTCGGTTCTACTGGAATAATTTCTTCTGAGCGTGTATGCAATGTATAATCATATACGGGTTTCTCAACCGGCTTATATGCAAGCAACTGATGTAAGTGCTCAATTAATAAGTCATTATCAAACGCTAATGGATGATCGTAATTTGTTTTTAAACGCTCTTCCATTGGCAGATGACTTTGGTCTTTGTAATAATAATCTTGCTCCAAAATTAAAATGGAATGACCTTGAAATTGATCAAAAATTGCTTTTGTTACACTTGTTTTACCTGATCCTGAACCACCAGCGATTCCAATTACAACCGGCTTATTCGTCCCCATTCAACTACCACTCTTTCTTATTGATGTATGCTTTTTCGCATCATATTATTCACATACACTGGTTGATCCACTTTGAATTTCACGATTTGCAACGGATGTCTCGCTGCATCTAATTCGTTTCCATCCTCATCCCAAATTTTCTCCACCGTTTGTGTAAAGTTTTCTATTTCTGGCCCAAAGAACTCAACCTCATGCCCTGGTTTGAAGTAGTTACGTTGTTCGATTGTGACAATGCCTGTTTCTTCATTATAATCTAACACTAAACCAGCAAAATCATACGTTGTTTTCTTACTATGATTTCCATACATTTGTTCTTGGTATCCTGGAACTCCTTCAAAGAATGCAGGCGCTGTATCACGATTTGCACATTTATCGAGCTCATCTAACCATTCTTGTTTAAACTCAAAGTTATCAGGATCCGCGCAATATGCATCAATTACTTTGCGATACACAGTTGCTACTGTTGCTACGTAGTGAATAGATTTCATGCGTCCTTCAATCTTCAAGCTGTCAATTCCAATTTCAATCATTTTCGGAATTGAAAGGATCAAGTTTAAGTCTTTTGGACTCATTGCAAAGTGTGCATCGCCTTCTTGGAATAAAGGAAGCTCTTCTGCTTCTTTATGTTGTGATACTGCTTGAACTAGGTCATAATCCCAACGACATGATTGACAACAACCGCCACGGTTTGAGTCACGTGCTGTCATATGGTTACTTAATGTACATCTTCCAGAGTATGCAATGCACATTGCCCCATGGACGAACGCTTCAATTTCAATATCAACGTTTTCTTTAATTTCCTTCATTTCTTCATAGCCGACTTCACGAGCTAATACAAGACGATGCAAGCCTTCTTCTTTCCAATACTGCGCTGCTTTCCAGTTGGATAGAGACTGTTGTGTACTTAAATGTACTTCAACAGAAGGAGCTACACGTTTACACGTCTCGATAATAAGCGGGTCTGCAACAATAATACCTGTTACACCAGCTTTTTCAATCCCTCTTAAATAATCTTCTAATCCATCCATATTTTCATTATGTGCAAAGATATTTGTTGTTACATATATTTTTGCGCCATATTTCTTTGCAAATTCTACGCCTTCTGCCATTTCTTCTAGCGTAAAGTTCCCTGCATTTGAACGCAGACCAAATTCCTGTCCACCTAAATATACAGCATCTGCACCGTAATGAATAGCTACTTTTAATTTCTCTAAATTACCTGCAGGGATTAACAATTCAGGTTTTTTCACAATAACGCGTTTTCCATCGATTACTCGTGAAATTTCTTGTACAGTCATATCCTACACCCTCCTCGTTTAGTAAACCGTTTCTTTAAAGAAGAATCCTGTATCTAACGGACGATTTACTGGTTGAATTTCTTCTATCTCTTTATATAAATCGTCTTTCATGTCATAATACGCATCGCGATCTTCTACACATAAATCAATAGCTTTACGATATTTCTTTGTCACTTGGATAATGTATTCAGAGCTTTTTAACACACCATCAATTTTCAAGCTATCGATTTCAGCATCGATAAGTTCATCTAACTCATCAATGAAACAAATATCATTCGGACTCATAATATGAGTACCATTTTCGTCCTCATAAATCGGATACTTGTTATTACGCTCTGGATCATGTAAAAACATATTTTCTTCATACTTTTTCTTTTCAATCTCCAGATTACGATCTTGATATTCAAAATAGTTTCCAACTAATGAACGCTTTGATTGGAACATGCATGTCATACCGTGAATTTGTACTTCTACTTCAACTTCAGCGTTTTCTTTTAATTCAACAATTTCATCTAAGCTCAATTCACGTGCAAGCACAGCACGTTTTGCACCTTTACGGCCCCAATAGTTACATGTGAACCAGTTCGTTGCTGTCGTTTCTGTATTCCAATGCATTTGCATGTTTGGTGCTACTTCACGCACAGTCATTAATACTGCAGGATCTCCAAAGACGATTGCATCTACCTGTACTTCTTGCAGGAATGCAACGTAGCCTTTTAATTCTTCTACTTTGTCGTTATGGAACATAGCGTTCATCGCTACGTATACTTTCATACCATTTTCATGTGCAATGTTTACAGCTTGTTTCACATCATCACGCGCGAACTCCCCTGCTAAACGTAAGCCAAACTTTTGCTCACCGATCATTACTGCACTTGCCCCTGCTTTTGCAAGAGGTTCAATGTCCGCCACCGCTCTTGGCGTTACTAACAATTCAGGTTTTTTCATACTGTTGTCACCCTCTCTTTTTACTCACGGCTACTCCATCACCAATCGGAAAAATAGTTGTATCATATCCTTCATGGTTCATTAGCCATTCATTGTACGTCTTAATACGACGAATCAAACCACGCGTACGTCTATTTTCAATTTTTTCTTTTGTCGTTACAAGTCCATGGTACATAACATTATCTGAAATAATGACACCCCCCGGATTTAATAACGGTTCATATAAGTCAAAAAAGCGACGATATTGTCCTTTTGCGGCATCAATAAAAATAACATCAAATGTTCCATGTTCATTCACTTGTTCACCTGTTTCTAATGCATCACCATAAATAACGGAAATACGCTCTTTTACAGAAGAACGCTCTATATATTCAAGTGCTTTTTCATATCGATCGCTATTTCGTTCTACTGTCACAATGCGAGAATTAGGGATAGCTTGCATCATACGAATACTGGAGTAACCAATTGCTGTTCCGAGCTCTAAGATGCTTTTTGGCCCAATTAAACGTAAAAATTGCAACATAAACTCCATTCCAAGACGATCCATAATTGGCACATGATGTTCACCTGCGTACTGTTCCATTTCAAGAATAAGTTTATCTTTTGGATCAATAAATGATAATAGGTACTCGTTAACTGCATCCTCCATAAATGGTCCTCCTTATTTACATGGAGAAGTGCCTCTATGACGTGTCAGTTTCTATCTTTTCACACATAGAATGCAATAAAAATACAAGCCAGCTTCACCCTTAGCTTGTACGTCCCGTTTTGATATTAAAAACGATTCTTCTGCCAGTTTTTAACCCGATATATTTTATCATAAAAAAGAGGGATATGCGACCCTTTTCGCTCTCCCTCCTATTTTCATTTCTTTTGTGTAATATATTTTTGTTTTAATGCATTATGTTCTTCTAACGTTTTTGCATAATACACTTCACCACTTGGTGCTGCTAAGAAATAGTAATAATCTGTTTGTGCAGGTTCTAACGCTGCTTGTACTGAATGCTTGCCAGAATTCGCAATTGGTCCAACAGGTAATCCTTTTATAACATACGTATTATACGGTGAATTTACTTTTAAATCCTCATATAATACACGTTCTTTATGCTTTCCAAGCGCATATAATACTGTCGGATCTGTTTGTAACGGCATCCCTTTTGCTAAACGATTATAAAAGACGCTAGAGATCTTTTGACGATCTGTAAACCCTGTCGCCTCTTCCTCAATTAAAGAAGATAATGTTAAAAGCTGGTGAACGTCCAGCTGCTTTTCTTTCATTTTCGCCTCATTTTGAACAATTAATGCATTCGTTTTTTCAAGCATTGACGTCACAATTTCTTCCAATGTTGTATCTTTTTTATAGAAAGAATATGTCGCTGGGTATAAGTAGCCTTCTAACGGATATTTAATATTGGCATCAAAAATTTTATTTGTTAATAATATCGGATATTTTTGCTGCATTTTTTGAATAAAAGCCTTATCGTTTAATTGGCGCACAACATCATCTTTATTCCATTTCAGTTCCTTTGCAATTATATCTGCGATTTCAACAACTTGTGCACCTTCTTTAATCGTCAATTTATAAGCAACTGGACGATGGACATTACCCGATGACATTTGTTCCATTACATCATCTACATTCATTGACGAATTTAACAAATATGTACCTGCCTGCAAATTTTTAGATTTAGCTTTTGCATAGAAGCTAAATACTGTACCGTTTTTAATAGCGCCTTTTTCTTCTAAAATCTCTCCGATTTTACTTGTAGATGAACCTTTTGGAATCTCTACTTCAATTTCTTTTTTATTCCCGCTATCAACTGGTTTTAACGCAGATGAAATATACGCATAGACTGACACGCAGACCACAAGTAGTGCAATAACCACTATTAAAAGTGTGTGTCTACGCTTCTTCTTCACTTGATTCTCTATCAAAGTTCTTCCTCCTTATTCCATTGTAGACCATATGTACATCCTCTATACAATGCCCTACAAACCCAAAGCAAAGCTCATTCATTTGCAGATAGTTTTTTATTTTATACAATCCGTCTCATTATACTACAAACAATTATGTAGTTTCGACAAAAAATCTGTCATTTTGCACGAGAATACAAAAAAAGATGGACTGCATGTACAGCCCATCTTCTTCACCTGAATTACGCTTCGCCCTCTTCTTCTTCAGCAAGTGTGTTAAACATTTCTTGTACCATTTCCCACTCTTCTTCAGATTCGATTGGAAGTAATGTTCCACCTGACTCTTCTTCGTTTTGTTCGAAAGCCATTGCATCATAAATTTGTTCGCCATCTTCGTCAACTTCACCAATCGGAGAAAAGACTACATAAGATTTTTTCCCAAATTTTTCAGCATCGAAAGTGAAAATAATTTCACATAAATGCTCGTTACCTTTTTCGTCTACAATTGTAATTTGATTTTCTTCCATTCTGGTCACCTCTTATTTACTATCTAAATATCCTTGCAAAATCACGACTGCAGCCATCTTATCGATCACTTGCTTTCGCTTCTTTCGACTTACATCAGCCGAAATAAGAAGACGTTCCGCTGCCATCGTTGACAGACGCTCGTCCCACATCATGACGTCTAATTGTAACAGTTCACGTAAGGATTGTGCAAATTGCTGGCAAGCCTCACCACGTGGTCCGATTGTACCATTCATGTTCTTTGGCAATCCTACTATTATCTTGTCCACATTGTACTGTTTTACTAACTCAGAAATACGATCAAAACCAAATTGACCTCGTTCTTCGTTAATTTTAATCGTTTCTAAACCTTGTGCTGTCCAGCCCATTTCGTCACTAATCGCAACGCCGACTGTTTTTGTACCAACATCTAAACCTAATATCCGCATAAACTACTCCTCACGATGTTGTTTCAAATAAGACTTCACAAGCTCTTCAATCAATTCATCACGTTCTAACTTGCGAATAATGCTTCGTGCATCTTTATGACGAGGTATGTATGCTGGGTCTCCACTTAATAAATAACCGACGATTTGGTTAATCGGATTATAGCCTTTTTCTTGAAGTGCATCATACACAGTTAAAAGTACATCGTTTACATGGACACTCTGTTTTTCATCTTGAAAGTTAAACTTCATTGTTTTATCAAAACCGTCCATTTTAAGCACCTCACTTATAAGTAGTAAGTATAGGGAGAAGAATCTCTCCTCTCCCTACTATTGTACACTACTATCTCTTTATTTTGAAACAGATTTAACGTACTCTTCTACAAATGCAAGTGCATCATCCACTTGCGCTGGGTTTTTACCACCTGCTTGAGCCATGTCAGGACGGCCGCCACCGCCACCGCCGCAGCGAGAAGCAACTTCTTTCACAAGTTTACCTGCATGGTAACCTTGATTGATTAAATCTTTCGTTACACCTGCTAGAATATTTACTTTATCCTCATTTACAGCTGCTAATACAACGACTGCAGACTCTAATTTATTTTTCAGGTCATCCATCATTGTACGTAAGTTATTCATATCTGCAACATTTACTTTTGTTGCTAATACATTTACTCCATCCACTGTAACAACTGAATCTGTTAAGTTTCCAGCTTCAATGTTACTTAATTTTGCAGCAAGAGATTCATTCTCTTTTTGAAGTTGTTTCACTTCAGTAAATAGACCGTCTACTCTTGTTAAAATATCTTTCGGATTTGTTTTCATTTTGCCTGCAGCTTCTTTTAATAAACTTACTTGATCGTTCATTAATTCGTATGCAGATTTACCAGTCACTGCCTCAATACGACGAGTTCCAGCACCGATACCAGACTCAGCAACAATTTTGAAAATACCGATAGATGCTGTGTTATCAACGTGACAACCACCGCAAAGTTCTAAGCTATAATCGCCTACTTGGACAACGCGTACAACATCTCCGTATTTTTCACCGAATAATGCCATTGCACCCATTTCTTTTGCTTCTTCAATTGCTTTTTGAGAAATCTCAACATCAATACTTTCCCAAATTTTTTCGTTTACAATACGCTCAATTTTTTCTAATTCGTCAGCTTGTACTTGACCGAAGTGAGAGAAGTCAAAGCGTAGACGTTCTGATGTTACAAGAGAACCAGCTTGGTTAACATGTGTTCCAAGTACATCTTTTAATGCTTGGTGTAAAATATGCGTTGCTGTATGGTTTTTCACAACACTGCTACGGTTCTTCGTATCAATAATAGCTTTTACAGCTGATTCTTTTGTTAACGTTCCTTCTTCCACAACTATTTTGTGTAAGCTTTGACCATTTGGTGCTTTTTGTACGTCTTTTACAAGAACTTTCACACCGTCAGCAAGAAGGTAACCGCGGTCTGCGATTTGTCCGCCACTCTCAGCATAGAATGGTGTTACATCAAGCATTAATTGTCCTTCTTCGCCTGCTTGTAAGCTATCTGTGTACTCGCCATTTTTCACAAGTGCAACAACATTACTTTCTGTCGCAACTGTACCATAACCAACGAATTCACTCGCTACTTTAATTTCTCCAAGTACGCCGCCTTGAACTTGCATAGAATCAACGTCTTGACGAGCTGCACGTGCACGTTCACGTTGTTTTTCCATCTCTGCTTCAAAACCTGTATGATCAACCGTCATACCAGCTTCTTCTGCATATTCTTCTGTTAATTCAATTGGGAAACCATATGTGTCATATAGACGGAACGCATCTACTCCAGAAATAGCAGTCGTTTTTTCTTCTTTTGCTTTTGCAATAACCTCTGCTAAAATTGCTTCTCCATCATGAAGTGTTTCATGGAAACGCTCTTCTTCATTTTTCACAACTTTTGCAATAAAGTCTTTCTTTTCAAGAACTTCTGGATAGAAGTCTTTCATTACTTCGCCAACAACCGGTACTAATTCAAACATGAATGGACGGTTAATGTTTAATTTCTTCGCATAACGTACAGCACGGCGTAATAAACGACGTAATACATAGCCACGGCCTTCGTTAGAAGGAAGAGCTCCATCACCAACAGCAAATGTTACTGTACGGATATGGTCTGCAATTACTTTAAACGCCATATCTTTTTCTACATCGCCACCGCGATATTTCTCACCAGAAATTGATTCTGTTGCACCAATCATTGGCATAAATAGGTCTGTATCAAAGTTTGTAGGTACATCTTGAACGATAGATGTCATACGCTCTAGACCCATCCCTGTATCGATGTTTTTCTTTGGAAGTGGCGTATATGAGCCATCCGGATTATGGTTAAATTGAGAGAATACAAGGTTCCATACTTCTAAGTAACGTTCGTTTTCTCCACCCGGATACAACTCAGGATCGCTAAAATCGTTACCGTAAGCTTCACCGCGGTCATAGAAAATTTCTGTGTTCGGTCCACTTGGTCCTTCACCAATATCCCAGAAGTTTTCTTCTAAACGAATGATGCGCTCTTTCGGAACACCCATTTTCTCATTCCAAATTGTAAATGCTTCTTCATCTTCTGGATGGATTGTTACAGATAGTAACTCTTTATCGAATCCAATCCATTTGTCGCTCGTTAAAAATTCCCAAGCCCATGTAATTGCTTCTTCTTTAAAGTAGTCACCAATTGAGAAGTTTCCTAACATTTCAAAGAATGTATGGTGACGAGCTGTTTTCCCAACGTTTTCAATATCGTTTGTACGAATTGATTTTTGCGCATTTGTAATACGTGGGTTTTGCGGGATTACACGACCATCAAAGTATTTCTTTAATGTCGCTACACCACTGTTGATCCATAAAAGAGATGGATCCTCATGCGGAACTAATGATGCACTTGGTTCAATTGCATGCCCTTTTTCCTCGAAAAAGTCTAAAAACATTTGACGAATTTGTGCTCCTGTTAACTGTTTCATCTATATTTCCTCCTTTAAGAAATTTCATAAAAACAAAAAACTCCCGTCCCTATAAAAGGGACGAGAGTTAACTCGCGATACCACCCTAATTATGAACCGATTTATACATTCTCGATTCATCACCTCATGGTGCCGTAACGTGGCAAGACGGCAGGGATTAGCTGCTCTCAGGATTAGCGTTCTGTCACCCTTCATTTAAAACTTCTTTCAGCCGATGGAAGTTTCTCTCTAAAAATGGACTGTGACATACTCGTTCCGTCATCAATTTAAAATCATATGCTATATGCCAAAATTGTAGCGAATCCGTTTCCATTTGTCAATGTTTCCAGAGTGGCTTTATATGAACAATGACGGTTCGAATCACCGCCAAAATAGGAACTGCTATTAAAAGACCGACGATTCCACCTATTTCTCCCCCAATCAGAAGAGCAAGCATAATAATAACAGGATGCATACGTAACGACTTCCCAACAATATATGGGGAGAGAATGTTACTTTCAACAAATTGTAAAATGGCAAGTGCAATGCCCGCTTTAATAAAAAGGTTCGTGGATACGGTTGCCGCAATCATCAACGTCGGAATCGCTCCTAAAATTGGTCCAAAGTAAGGAATAATATCGGTAACTCCAACAATAATGCCTAATAACAGTGGGTACTTCATCGCAATAAACCAAAATGAAAGAGCGGACACTCCTCCTAAAACTAAACAAACAAATAATTGCCCTCGAATATAACTTCCAAGTGACTTATCGATCTCCTTCGCCAATACTTGTCCTGTACTACGCCATTTACTCGGAACAAGCTTCCAAAAAACGTGATAAAACTCTCCATAGTCTTTTAATATGTAAAATACAATGAAAGGAATCAAGAAAATGATGAGTAATGAATCCAGTACACCACGTGCTGTACTCATCACCTTATTTAAAAGTGCTTGTATCTTCATCTCAATGCCGACAAATATTTGCTTTACTTTCTCATGAATAAACGATGGGAAATTGTCTGTCTGTTCTGTCACACCGTCCATCCAAGAATCATACATTTTCATAAACTGCGGGAATTGCTTATTGATTTCTTGTAGCTGCGCAATCACAACCGGTGTCCCTTTATAAATTCCATAACCGAGACCACCAAAAAAGAGAATATAAATAAGCAAAATCGCAAGTGTACGTGGCATTCCCTCTTTATATAATTTTTCAATTAAAGGATGCAGTAAATACGCGATGAAACAAGCAATTAAAAATGGTGTAATTGCTACTTTAAACACGAATATGATTGGCGCCCATAGTGGTTTAATTTTTAAAAAGACGAGCAAACATAAAAACACTAATAACAATAACCCTAATCGATAGATCCAAATAATTTTAAGATTCTTCAAGCGAAAAACCTCCTCCATCCTTATTTTGAAAAGAAATAGAGAAGGTTATGTGTAAAACTTTTAAAAAATTACTGGACTAAAATATTTCCATACAGACCATACTGTTTTTAAAAAAACTTACATATATTTAACATCATACGGACAAGCACTTAGGTCAGCTCGCAAATATGTGAGGAGGAATAAAATGGTTTGGCTTATGTTAATTCTTTCAACACTTTTCATGATACTAGAATGGATCTGCATTGGCTTTGGTATTTGGAAGGGACTCTTCACGCGTTCAACACGAAAAGAACGTGCGAAACAGCTGTGGTATTACGGAGTTCTTGGTATTGGATGTTACGGACTTTCTTATCTTTTTTCTAAAATTGGACTTTTTTATTTATATACGAGCACATGAAAAAACTCCCTGAGAATGAAGGGAGTTTTTCACTTTATAGAAATGATTATAAATAAGACTTAATCATTTTGCGTGCTCTTTTCATATTACGTTTGGAAAACACATCTTGTTTACGTGCATATTGATATGCCGCAGCTCCAATACCTAATGCGATTAATGAATTGCGTACGTTCAAAGTAAATCCCCCTTTTTGACTATCCGATGGTTCGTTCATTCTCATCAAATAAATCATCAAGAGAACTAAGCGATCCATCTTCTTCTACTTGATGCGTATGGATTTTCCCCTTTGAAACCGATAATTCAATATAACAATTCCAGCAATAAAATTGGTTGACACCTATTTTTCCAATGTCTTTCCCTTTGCAATTTGGACAACTGAACATATGGCTTTCATCTCCTTACAGTCTCCCAGATTCTATTCGCCATTATGTCCAAACTGCACTCATTTATACATACTAGAACTGCCTTACACTTTCAAAATAACGCTCTCTATATTGAAAGTTTCACTATATAATTTCACCTTGCTACATAAAATCATACGGTGAAATGTTTTCCACATCCATCTCCTGGCCATCAATCGTAACCATTTGCACTTCCCCTTTTGATTCCTGCAAGCGACCAGCTAACGTTGTTTGCCGCATGGAATCATCAAGACGATTCACACCAGATTGAAAGGCTGATTCTTCTCCGCAAATAATTAGAAACTTTTTACTTCTCGTAATACCTGTATAAATTAAATTACGGCGTAACATGCGGTAATAACTCTTTACAATCGGCATAATTACAATTGGAAATTCACTTCCTTGTGACTTATGAATTGAACAACAATACGCATGTGTAATTTGATTTAAATCTGGCTTTATATACGTTACTTCAATCCCATCGAACGAAACAACAACCATATCTTGTTTCTCCACATTTTCCTTTGCATAAAATACAGAAACAATTTCTCCAATGTCACCATTAAACACTTGGCTTTCTGGTTGATTTACGAGCTGCAATACTTTATCACCCGTTCGATACACAACATCACCGTAGGCAATTTCTCTACTCTTTTCTTTCTTCGGATTAAATACTTCTTGGAGTGCCTCATTTAGCACATTAATACCTGCCGGACCGCGATACATAGGCGCTAACACTTGGACATCTCTTGCATTAAACCCTTTCGTCTTCGCGTTTTCACATACTTGTTTTACAACCTCAACAATTTGAGCACCTGAGCAACCAATAAACGAACGATCTTTTTTATTTTGTGCTAAGTCTGGTGGCAGCGTACCATTTTTTATCGCATGGGCAAGCTGAATAACGGATGACCCTTCTGCTTGACGGTAAATCTCTGTTAACTTCACTGTCGGAATTGCACCAGCATCTAATAAATCTTTCAACACTTGTCCAGGCCCTACAGAAGGTAATTGATCTTCATCACCTACAACAATTACTTGAATGTTTGTTGGTAATGATTTAAACAATTGATTCGCGAGCCAAATATCAACCATTGAAAACTCATCAATGATAAGTAACTTTCCTTGTACAGGGTCCGTTTCATTACGCTGGAAAGATCCTTCTGGCGTCCAACCAAGTAAGCGGTGAATCGTACAAGCAGGAAGCCCTGTTGACTCACTCATCCGCTTCGCAGCGCGGCCTGTCGGAGCTGTTAACAGAATCGGAAACGGATTATCATCACTGTAATCTTGCGGGCTTAATGATAAACCATGCAAGGAAGCATACATTTCGACAATTCCTTTAATAACGGTCGTCTTCCCTGTACCAGGTCCGCCGGTTAATAACATCATCGGCTTATGAAGCGCAGTTTGAATTGCCTCTTGTTGAAGCGGCGCATACTGTACTTTTAGCTGCTCTTCAATTTTCCCTAACGTTAATAATACTTCCGCTTCAGGAAACGAAGGCGTCTCTTCTTGGTTCATGAGACGGCGGATTGATTTGACAACGCCCTTTTCGGAATAGAATAACGAAGCTAAATAAATGCGGTCTTCTTCTATAATGATTTTCCCTTCACCTTGCATCATTTCAACGCATTGCAAAATATCTTCTTCCGTCACATTACCCTCTTGATTATTTAAAAGCGATACGGTTTCTCGAACTAGTTGACCCTTTTCCATAAACACATGACCTTCTTGGAGCGAAACATTTTCTAACGTATAGAAACATCCTGCTCTCACACGATCATTATGGTTACCAGATATCCCTAGCGCTCGTCCTATATCGTCAGCTCTTCCAAAACCGATGCCATCGACTTCTTCAATCAACTGATATGGATTATTTCGAATCACTTCAAGCGTCATTTCTTTATACTGCTGATAAATCTTAATCGAGAGCTTCGTTCCAAAACCATAACCATTTAAAAAGCTCATGACCTTTTCAAGCCCTTGGTGTTCAATAATTGTGTCATAAATTTCTTGCGCTTTCTGCTTGTTTACAACACCTTCTAATGCAGCAGGGTCGTCCATAATTTTAGAAATCGCATGTTCTCCGAGATGATCAACAATCTTTTCTGCTGTTCGCTTCCCAATTCCTTTAAATAAATCACTCGCTAAATATTGCACCATACCTGTTTTTGTTTGAGGTAATTCTTTTTTAAATGTTTCAACTAAGTATTGCTTTCCGTACTTTGGGTGGTCTTTAAAGTGACCTGTCAATGTAAATACTTCATCTTCATGCATACGGGGAAAGTGACCGTTGATCATCACTTTTTTTTCGTCGTATGTTTCATTTGTTTCAATGATTTTCATACTGACAACGGAATAGAGGTTTTCTTCGTTGTGGAAAATGGTATGAAGAACTTGTGCTTTTATAAATTTTTGCTCTTCCTCAAACAAATCCATTGCATGTTGATTTCCCATGTTTCCTCTCCTTTCCGATTTCTCTCACTCTAACGAGCAGTAAAGCCCCCACCTCTCTACTTATCATTAGATGAGGGGTAACTGCGCGTTAAGGTACGATTTCTATTCGGCTTCTTGCTCTAATAAACGAATGCCATTCCCTGCTAAAAAGTGATCTGGTTGAATTTCAGTCGCCTTCTTAAATAAAGCAAGTGCTTTCTCATTATTTTCCTCAAACACGTACGCAACACCTAAATTATAGTACGCATCTGCATGTTCTTCATCCATTTGTAAAACCTTTTCAAAATAAGGTTTCGCTTCCTGAATATGTTCTAGTCGCGCAAAGCATAATCCGCATTGGAATACCGCTTCTACATCTGCCCTATCTAATTCAGTTGCTCTTTGTAAAAATGGCAGTGCAAGACGATCATTTCCAAGCTGTACATACGTAATCCCTAGCATAAATGTCACATCAGCTGATTGTAATCCAGCTTGCATTGCTTGCTCAAATGCAGCTTTTGCTTCTGTAAATTGCTCTTGTCCATAATATATGCTTCCAAGTCCATAATAGGCAGTAGCTAATTTCCCATCTAGTTCTAATGCGCGTTTATAAAATAAAATCGCACGTTCGCTATCTCCTAACACATCTAATAAATTCGCAAAGTTAATGTATCCAAGTGCATCTTTCGGATTTTCTTCAATTGCCTCTGTAAAATTTTTAGCTGCTTCTTCCCAGTTTCCTTCTTGCATATATTGAATGCCTGCTTCAAGCTTATTTGACATGTTCTTCACCTCTACAACAAATTATAACAAATAATCTATTTTCCAAGCGAACAAAAATTCGCTGTTATGAAAAAGAAACCTCTAACCGCTAATCGGCAGAGGCTTCTCGTTTTTCATCCTAAATAGTCTAGTTTCTTACCACTACGGTATACTTCATCAATTGTAGCACCGCCTAAGCATTCATCTCCATCATAGAAAACAACTGCTTGTCCTGGCGTAATCGCACGAATTGGTTCATCGCAAAGAATACGAACTGTATTATCATCAACGATTTGAACCGTTACCTTGTTATCCTCTTGACGATAACGGAATTTCGCTGTGCACTTAAATTCCTTTTCTTTCGCTCTGTTACTTACCCAACCTATATTCGTAGCAATGACTTCATCACCATATAAAAGCTCATTGTGGAATCCTTGATCAACATATAAAATATTTTCTTTCAAGTTTTTCCCAACAGCGAACCAAGGATCACCATTACCACCAATACCAAGACCATGACGTTGTCCAATTGTATAGTACATTAAACCGTCATGTTTCCCTTTCACTTCGCCAGATAGTGTTTGCATCACACCTGGCTGAGCTGGTAAGTAGTTACTTAAGAAATCTTTAAAGTTACGCTCACCAATAAAGCAGATACCTGTACTATCTTTTTTCGTCGCTGTTGCTAAACCAGCTTCTTTTGCCATTTCACGAATTTGTGGTTTCTTTAATTCGCCTAACGGGAACATTGTTTTTGATAGTTGCTCTTGGCTTAATTGATTCAAGAAATATGTTTGATCCTTATTATCATCAACACCGCGTAGCATTTTATATTCGCCATCGATATAAGCAACACGTGCATAATGACCTGTCGCTACATAATCGGCACCAAGCGCAATCGCATGTTCTAAAAAGGCTTTAAATTTAATTTCTTTGTTACACATTACATCTGGGTTTGGCGTACGACCAGCTCGGTACTCATCTAAAAAGTACGTAAATACTTTATCCCAATATTGTTTTTCAAAGTTTACTGCATAATAGGGGATACCGATTTGATTGCACACTTCGATTACATCATTGTAATCTTCCGTTGCTGTACAGAAACCATTCTCGTCTGTATCATCCCAGTTTTTCATAAAAATCCCGATTACATCATAACCTTGCTCTTTTAATAAAAGAGCTGCTACAGATGAATCGACGCCACCGGACATCCCAATGACAACGCGCGTTTCGTGAGGTAGTTTGTTCATCATGTCACCTCCCATGCTATTTTTGTGTTAATCGCTTCACGATTTTCACTGTTTCGTACGCTGCTTTTTCCACTTGTTCTTTCGTATTACCAAGACCAAAGCTAAAACGTACAGATGAACGTATTTGATCGGAATCTTTTCCAAACATCGCCACTAACACATGCGATGGGTCAATAGAACCAGCTGTACATGCAGAACCACTTGATACTGCAATACCTGCTAAGTCTAAGTTTACAAGAAACGGCTCAATATCCATTCCTGTGAAACTTACATTAAACACATGTGGTAAGCGATATTCTAAGTTTCCGTTTACCTCGAAAGTAATGTCTTCTTTTTGAAAGACAGATACCATTATATCTTTAAATCCTTCATATTGGGCAATTTTTTGCTCACGCGTTGATTCTGCCAACTTAACAGCTTGCTCTAGCCCAACGATGCTAGGTACATTCTCAGTACCTGCACGACGTTTTCGCTCTTGCTCCCCGCCCGTTAATAACGGTTCAAACTTCACTTGCGCGCTAGCATATAAATAACCTACACCTTTTGGACCATTAATTTTATGAGCTGAGATTGATAATAAATCAATGCCTAACTCTTTCACATCAATTGCTGTTAAACCGTAGGCTTGTACAGCATCCGTGTGAAAATAAGCGTGATGTTCTTTTAACAGTTCTCCAATTTCTGCAATCGGTTGAACCGTTCCAACTTCATTATTTCCAAACATAACAGATACGAGAATCGTTTCATCTGTTAACGCCTCTTTTACATCAGAAACTTGAACACGACCCGTTTCATCAACCGGTAAATACGTCACCTCAAAGCCTTCTCGCTCTAATGCTTCACATGTATGCAAAATAGCGTGATGTTCAATCTGCGTCGTAATAATATGATTTCCTTTATTGCGGTTTGCACGTGCCACACCTAAAAGTGCTAAATTATCAGCCTCCGTACCACCGCTTGTAAAAATAATTTCATTTGGATTTGCATGAATGCTACGTGCACAAACACGTCTTGCTTCATCTACAGCATGGCGCGTTTGGCGTCCATAAAAATGAATACTAGACGGATTACCAAATATTTCTGTCATATATGGAATCATCTTTTCGACTACTTCTGGGTGAGCCGGAGATGTCGCAGCATGATCTAAGTAAATGCGTTCCATCAGATCTCCTTCTTTCCAAATCGTTTCACAAGGAATTAAATGTAAAACATATAACCCCCATGATTCTCTTCCTCATAACGTACTAAATCTTCTAGAGTTGTACTATCTAATACTTCTTGTACTGCATCACGAACACGCATCCACAACTGGCGCTGTGCTGGTTCTTCCTCTTCTATCATTTCAACAACGCTAATTGGGCCTTCTAAAACACGAATTACATCGCCAGCCGTAATATTAGCTGGTTGGTCAGATAATACATAACCACCATATGCACCACGCGTACTTTTTACAAGACGAGCGTTACGAAGTGGAGAGATTAATTGCTCTAAGTAATGTTCAGATAGGTCATGCGCTTGCGCAATTGATTTTAAAGAAATTGGACCCTCACCAAACTTCTTCGCAAGATCAATCATAATTGTTAAGCCGTAACGGCCTTTCGTTGAAATTTTCATCTATTTCGCACCTCTTTTCAAAATTTCACTTCTATTAGTTAAATCTTTATTCGTAAGAAGAACACAATTTTAAAATCAAAATCCTATGAAATTATAGCATAATATAGTATTATAAGAAATTTCAACTTATGTATCAAAATGATAACATAAAATCACATTGAAAAACTCGGTAATTATTACAATAAAGAGAAGAATGAAAAAATTAAGCAGAATTACTTATAAATACAGTAGTATATTTCAATTTTCCATAAAAAAGATGATACCATAGAATATGATTACATATTAAGGGAGACGGTCATAATGAAACAACCACTCGCACACCGAATGCGTCCGACAAATATTAAAGAAATAATTGGTCAAGAGCATTTAGTTGGTGAAGGGAAAATTTTATGGCGAATGGTTCAGGCAAACCATTTCCAATCGATGATTTTATACGGTCCACCTGGAACTGGAAAAACATCGATTGCTAGTGCAATTGCCGGCAGTACAGGGACGCCCTTTCGCCTATTAAATGCTGTTACTCATAATAAAAAAGACATGGAAGTTGTCGTGCAAGAAGCAAAGATGCACCGCCACCTTGTTTTAATTTTAGATGAAGTTCACCGCTTAGATAAAGCAAAACAAGACTTCTTATTACCTCACTTAGAAAGCGGGCTTCTGACCTTAATTGGCGCAACAACAAGTAATCCATTCCATGCGATTAACTCTGCCATTCGTAGCCGATGTCAAATCTTTGAACTACACGCACTAACAGAAAATGATATTTTAATCGGCTTAAAACGAGCGCTTGAAGATAAAGAAAAAGGTTTAGGTGAATATCATGTAACAGTTACAGATGAAGCAATGTGTCACTTTGCAAATGCCTCTGGCGGAGATATGCGATCGGCTTATAACGCACTTGAACTTGCTGTTTTATCTAGCTTTACAACAGACGATCAATCAACCGAAATCACATTAGAAATTGCTGAAGAATGTTTACAGAAAAAGAGTTTTGTTCACGACAAAGGCGGAGATGCTCATTATGATGTCCTATCTGCCTTTCAAAAATCAGTTCGCGGAAGCGATGTGAACGCTGCACTTCATTATTTAGCGCGCCTTATTGAAGCTGGTGACTTACAAAGTATCGGGAGACGTCTTCTTATTATGGCATATGAAGACATTGGACTGGCTAGCCCGCAAGCAGGTCCCCGTACACTTGCTGCGATTGAGTCGGCAGAACGTGTTGGTTTTCCAGAAGCTCGCATTCCGCTTGCCAATGCAGTTATCGAACTTTGTCTTTCTCCAAAATCAAATTCAGCATACAAGGCACTTGATGCAGCACTTCACGACTTGCGAAACGGACAAACTGGCGATATCCCAAGTCATTTAAAAGATAGTCACTATAGAGGTGCTGAATCATTAGGTAGAGGTATTGGATACTTATATCCACATGATTATCCAAATGGATGGGTACAGCAGCAATACTTACCAGATAAAATAAAAAACAAGCAATATTATAAGCCGAAAACAACGGGGAAATTCGAACAAGCACTTTTAGGCGTATATGAAAGATTGCAAAGTTCGCATAAAAGCAAACCAAAAGGGTAATCTAAGCGAAAACGACATGATAATGGAGGTTTCGCTTATGAAAACGCGCCAAGATGCATGGACAAGAGAAGACGATCTCCTTTTAGCAGAAACCGTTTTACGACATATTCGCAGTGGAAGTACTCAGCTGAAAGCGTTCGATGAAGTTGGAGACAAATTAAACCGGACTTCAGCTGCTTGTGGTTTTCGCTGGAATGCTGAAGTCAGACAAAATTATGAGGATGCTGCACAGCTCGCTAAGAAGCAAAGAAAAGAGTTAAAGCGTTCGGAAGCAAATGTAGAAAAAGAGCAACTATTAAAGCTAAAACCAAAACAAAAAGTCGTAATTGATGCTGATTTTTCCGAAGCAATCGTTTCTAATAAACATTCTCTTACAATGCAAGATGTAATCTCATTCTTGCAAAACCTAGGGCATAATAATCCTCACTTAGAAAAGATACAAATTGAAAATGAAGACTTGCATACAAAGCTTGCCTCCTTACAAAAAACAAACGATGAACTAGAAGTCAAACTAGCATCTTTAACGAAAAAACAACAAGCAATCGAAGAAGATTATGCGATGCTTGTTAGAATTATGGACCGTGCCCGGAAGCTTGTGTTAGTAGATGAACAGCAAGATCAAATTGCACCTATTTTTAAAACGGATCAAAACGGGAATTTAGATATTATATATTCGGCAGAAAATTAAAATACTCTAAAGCAACAGGAAATATATTACTTTTATGCTATTATAAACATAACAAGACTTGTTACTGAAAGGAGAGGTTATCTATTTCATTAACAATTTTCAAAATTACACTTGGGATTCTTGTGTTACTTTTAGGATTCTTCACAATTAGAGGTTTAAAAAAGACTTCTGCATACAAATCGGACAAATACGAGAATTATTTATTATTTTTAATCGCTTTTGAATCTATCGTTTTACCGATATGGATATTTCTTTAACATCTTTTCATACAAATAAAAAAGCGTATACTCCTCATGGAATATACGCTTTTTTATTTTTTATTCTTGCCCTACACGCTTCACTTCTACGTTTTTAATACGTTCACGTACAACGTGACTCGCCATAATTAAACCAGCCACAGATGGTACGAAGGCATTTGAGGAAGGTGGTAATTTCGCTTTACGAATTTTCGCATTTTCGTCTGGTACGATTTCTTTACGTACTTCTTCACGAATTACGATTGGGTTTTCGTCAGAGAAGACAACTTTTACACCTTTTTTAATACCCTCTTTACGAAGCTTCGTACGAATTACTTTCGCAATTGGATCTGTATGTGTTTTAGAAATGTCCGCAATACGGAAACGAGTTGGGTCCATTTTATTTGCTGCGCCCATACTTGAGATAATTTTAATTTTACGACGTAAACATTGTTTAATTAAATGAATTTTGAACGTAATTGTATCAGATGCATCCACTACGAAATCTAAGCCGTGTTTAAAGAACTCTTCATATGTTTCATCTGTATAAAACATTTCTAGTCCAATTACTTCACATTCCGGATTAATGTCTGCAATGCGCTCTTTCATTAATTCTACTTTTGAACGTCCTACAGTAGATACTAAAGCATGAATTTGACGGTTTACATTTGTAATATCTACAACGTCTTTATCAACTAATACAAGACGTCCTACGCCAGAACGCGCTAACGCTTCTGCTGCGAATGAACCTACACCGCCAATTCCTAGAATACCAACTGTACTATTTTTTAATATTTCAAGACCTTCTTTTCCGAAGGCTAATTCATTACGTGAAAATTGATGTAACATTCAGCTCTACACTCCTATTACAAAAATGGTCTACCATGTATTCTAGCGTTTTTCCGACTATTTGTATAGAAAAAGTTATAGAATTCCTAAAAATACATATTCAAAAAAAGGATTACTAGCTAAACCGGACTTTTTAAATTTCCCTTCCAATCTATGTTTAAAAAGGAGGATTCAGAGAGCCGAGCTGTTCGAGGCGCTGACGCCAGGAGGTGCGGAGTGTAGGATTACTTACTCGAGCACCGGACTGGCGAAGCAACGAAGAAATGTGACTGCTATCTGAACCAGATTTTTTAAACTTCCTCTTCCAATCCACGTTTAAAAAGGAGGATCCAGAGAGCCGAGCTGTTCGAGGCGCTGACGCCAGGAGGTGCGGAGTGTAGGATTACTTACTCGAGCACCGGACTGGCGAAGCAACGAAGAAATGCGACTGCTATCTGAACCAGATTTTTTAAACTTCCTCTTCCAATCCACGTTTAAAAAGGAGGATTCAGAGAGCCGAGCTGTTCGAGGCGCTGACGCCAGGAGATGCGGAGTGTAGGATTACTTACTCGAGCACCGGACTGGCGAAGCAACGAAGAAATGCGACTGCTATCTGAACCAGATTTTTTAAACTTCCACTAAAAAAAATCCTAGATGGGTTTAGTATAACCATCTAGGACTCCTTCTTACTTCTCTTCTTTTACGTTTAATTGTAAGTATAGCTCTTCAAGCTGCGCTTCTGCAACAGGACTTGGAGCATCTGTTAATAAGCAGCTTGCGCTTGCTGTTTTCGGGAATGCAATTGTATCACGAAGGTTTGTACGGCCTGCAAGTAACATTACGAGACGGTCTAAACCTAATGCGATTCCGCCATGTGGTGGTGTACCATATTCGAACGCTTCTAATAAGAATCCGAATTGTTCTTGTGCTTCTTCTTGAGAGAATCCAAGAGCTTTGAACATTTTTTCTTGTACATCACGCTCATAAATACGAAGTGAACCACCACCAAGCTCATAACCGTTTAATACAAGGTCATATGCTTGTGCACGCGCTTTTTCTGGTGCTGTTTCTAATAACTCAACATCTTCACGGAATGGCATTGTGAATGGATGATGCGCTGCGAAGTAGCGATCAGCATCTTCATCATACTCAAGAAGCGGCCAATCTGTTACCCATAGGAAGTTAAATTTGCTTTCGTCAATTAACTCAAGTTCTTTACCTAAGCGTAAACGAAGTGCACCTAAGCTATCTGCAACAACGCTCTTTTTATCAGCAACGAATAATAATAAGTCACCCGCAGCCCCATCTAATGTGCTCATTAGTACGTTTGCATCTTCTTCACCGAAGAATTTCGCAATTGGTCCTTTTAAGCCATCTTCTTCAACTTTTAACCAAGCTAAACCTTTTGCTCCGTATACTTTTACGAATTCAGTTAATGCATCAATGTCTTTACGAGAATATTTACCTGCTGCACCTTTTGCATTAATTGCTTTTACTTGCCCGCCGCTTTCTACAGCACTTGTGAACACTTTGAAGCCGCAATCTGCTGCAAACTCAGATAAGTCAGTAAGCTCCATTGCAAAGCGTGTATCTGGTTTATCAGAACCGTAGCGAGCCATTGCATCAGCATACTTCATACGAGGGAATGGTGCACGAACCTCTACGCCTTTTGCATCTTTCATCACTTTTGTCATCATACGTTCCATCATTTCTAGAATTTCATCTTGTGTTAAGAATGATGCCTCGATGTCAATTTGTGTGAATTCTGGTTGACGATCGGCACGTAAATCTTCATCGCGGAAACAACGTGCTACTTGATAATAACGCTCAAATCCGCCGACCATTAGAAGCTGTTTAAATAGCTGTGGAGATTGAGGTAACGCGTAAAATTCACCTTCATGCACACGGCTTGGTACTAAATAGTCACGTGCTCCTTCTGGTGTACTCTTTGTTAAAATTGGTGTTTCAACTTCTAAAAACTCTTCTGAATCTAAGAAGTTACGAATTGTTTTTGTCACGTCGTGACGCATTTTGAATGTGTTATACATAACAGGGCGACGTAAATCTAAATAACGATATTTTAAACGAACATCTTCTGATGCATCTGTATCGTCTGCAATAATAATCGGCGTTGTTTTTGCTGCATTTAATACATTTACTTTCGTTGCTTGTACTTCAATGCGCCCTGTTGCCATATTTTCATTAATTGCACCTTGACCACGTTCAACAACTGTTCCTTCTACGTGTAATACGTATTCGCTACGAATTGTTTCTGCTACTTCTAGTGCTTCTTTTGATGTTTCTGGGTTAAATACAACTTGCACGATACCTGTACGGTCACGTAAGTCGATGAAAATGAGTCCGCCTAAGTCACGGCGTTTTTGTACCCAACCTTTTAATTGAACGGTTTGTCCAACTGCTTCTACTGTTACTTTTCCACATGCATGTGTTCTTTCAGCCATTGTTCGTTCCCCCTATATTAATTTCTCTGCTACATATGAAGCAAATACATCTAAAGCCACTTCTTCTTGTCCACCTGTTGCCATATCTTTTAAGTTGATGATGCCTTTATCTAGCTCATCTTCTCCTAATACAGCTACATATTTCGCATTTAGACGATCTGCTGATTTAAATTGTGCTTTCATTTTGCGATCTAAATAATCTTTTTCAACTGATAATCCAGCTTTACGAAGATCAAATGCAATTTTTGCTGCGTGATCTTTCGCTTTATCTCCAAGTGCTACAACGTAGCAATCAATGTTATGTTCAATTGGTAATTCAATATTTTCAGCTTTCAGCGCCATAATTAAACGTTCAATACTCATCGCAAAACCAATACCAGGCATTTCTGGACCACCGATTTCTTGTACAAGACCGTTATAGCGACCACCGCCACTTAATGTCGTGATTGCACCGAAACCGTCTGCTTCACTCATAATCTCAAATACAGTGTGCTGATAGTAATCTAAACCGCGCACTAGGTTTGGATCTTTTTCAAATGGGACACCCATCATTGTTAATAACTCTTGTACTTTTTCATAGTACGTTGTTGATTCTTCGTTTAAGTATTCTGTAATAGACGGTGCTGTGCTCATTAATTCATGATCACGGTCCTTTTTACAGTCTAAAATACGAAGTGGATTTTTCTCTAAACGAGATTGGCAATCTGAACAGAATTCGCCGATGCGAGGCTCAAAGTGAGCGATTAACGCCTCACGGTGCGCTTGACGGCTCGCTGCATCACCTAAGCTATTTAGGACAACTTTAATGTTTTTTAATCCCATGCCGCGGTAGAATTCTACAGCAAGTGCAATCACTTCCGCATCAATTGCTGGATCATTACTACCGATTGCCTCGATACCAAATTGTACGAATTGACGATAGCGACCCGCTTGTGGTCTTTCATAACGGAACATTTGACCGATGTAATATAATTTCGTTGGCTGTGTTGCATCACCATACATTTTATTTTCAACATAAGAACGTACAACAGGTGCAGTTCCTTCTGGACGTAATGTTAAGCTACGTTCGCCACGATCTTGGAATGAGTACATTTCTTTTTGTACGATATCTGTTGTATCACCAACACCGCGTAAAAATAATTCTGTGTGCTCAAAAATTGGTGTACGAATCTCTTTATAGTTGTAACGACGGCAAATTTCGCGTGCTTGCCCTTCGATATACTGCCATAACTCAACGGTTCCTGGAAGAATATCTTGCGTTCCGCGTGGGATTTGAATAGACATATTCAGTTCCTCCTCAAATTGTTTTAATCTTATTAAAAATAAAAAAACTCCCGCCTCTACTGATTATCCAGTAGGGACGAGAGTATTATTACCCGTGGTGCCACCCTAATTGAAGCACGTATGCTTCCACTTTTTTAATAACGCTTAAACTTGCGTTCAACCCCTACTAAGCATTTGTGCCGTTCAAGTTGAAACCTACAGAGTGTCATTCGATTAGTCATCATGTAGAAATGTTTTCAGCCTAGGACATTTCCTCTCTTTTCATGTGTATCTCATCTACTCTTCTCTATCATCGGTTCTCTTCATATGTAAATATAAAATTACTATACGTTTGTTCAGGGCGATTGTCAAGTGCACTAGGAGCGTTCAATCTGCTTCTTTAACCGTTTTACATCCTGCAATGAAATACCAAATTCAGATGCAAGCTCCATAGAGGTATTATTTTGTTCTCTTGCAATAAACTCATGAAAATTCACGTTAAATAATTGGTTTGCACCGTTTGTAACAGAGTGTCCTTTTTCATTCATGCGCATACGCGTATCCCTCACAATCAATATGGATGTTTTTACTTTTATTGTTCCATATCAATGAGTTAGTTATACACGAATAAGAAAGGGAATCTACTACTGCTTCCATATGTACATAAGGACGCTATTGGTAAAAATGACAATCATAAATATAGTCGCTAACGCAACATATCTTAAATGATAGAGTGCTACAATACCTAACCCTAAAATTATTATTTCTAACATCAGATGTAACGCGCCCTGTAATTTCCATGTTGCTTCTGGTGCTCCAAATAATCCCCATATAACAGCTATGATAAGAGGAAGTACAACGGCAAATGTTCCTTTTATAACAGGTCCTTTCCCCACCTGAAACCCCCAATACCCTATAACTCCAAGGGTACATAACTCTAATACAAAACGTAAAGCTATATTCATTTCTTGAAGCATCGTATACCAGCTCCCCACTTCAGATTCCCCTTCTTCCGCGGTGAGTTGAGCACCTTATATCTCATCGTTTCAAAATTAGTTCGTATATTGACTTAATATACGAACTAACACTTCTGGATTTGTTTGCATCACCCAGTGCCCACCTGTTTGTACTGAAAAAACATCCCAATCTCTTTCTCTCGCTATTTCAGCAGATTTTTGGAAAATAGGCGTCATTGGCCAATGTTCTGGATGATCTAATATTTCTACATATGTATGTGGTATCTCGTCAACTTTCGGATTTTTCATTTCAATCGCTTGTGTAAAAGCTAATAAAGGCATAGCCGATTTTCTTTTATCTGATGCATTTCTAGGGAGAATACGCCATCCCTCCCCAGATAATTTTACTTCTTCTATAAAATGAGTAGCCATTTTAGGTCCAGAAATATCCATAACAGAATCGTCATCATTTGGAAGCATAGCATCTATATACACAAGGTTTTTAATAGATTCAGGAATAACTTCAGCTACCCCCGTTATCACCATACCTGAATAACTATGTCCCACTAAAATTACATCGTGTAACTGTTCATATTGAATAACATTAGCAATATCTTGAATATATGTTTTCAATCCTACACTTGGTTGTGCGAGATGCGTTCTCTCCCCAAGTCCTGTTAATGTAGGTGTATATACCTCATGCCCCTCTTTTCTTAAACATGTAGCGACTTCTTTCCAAACATATCCTCCATCCCATGCTCCATGAACAAATACAAACGTTGCCATAACATGTACCTCCCTGTAATTTCCCTTGTTACTATTTTTGTTATTTTCCAAATAATCATATTACAAATTAACAAAATATTCCTTTCGTAAGACTTATAAGATGAAACTTTAAACAGTGTAGGTATTATCGCCCGTGAATAGCGGGATAAAAAAAGAGAGGATGACATGCATCCTCTCTTCCAGCATCATTATTTACTTTCTAAAATTAAGGTCACCGGACCATCATTAATTAAAGAAACATCCATCATTGCTCCGAACCTGCCCGTTTCTACGCGCAGTCCTTGTTTGCGCAGTTCTTCATTGAAGAAATCATACAAGTTCTCTGCGTAGTCTGGTTTCGCAGCATCCATAAAGTTTGGGCGTCTTCCTTTACGGCAATCTCCGTACAATGTAAATTGTGAAATGGATAGCACTTGTCCCTCCATATCAAGGACAGAATGGTTCATCTTCCCGTTCCCATCCTCAAAAATACGTAAATTCGCAACCTTCTCGGCAATATATGTTGCATCTTTTTCTGTATCTTCATGTGTAATGCCAACTAGCAATGTTAAACCGAACGGAATTTGCCCTACAATCTCACCATCTACTGTAACAGACGCTTCTTTTGATCGTTGCAAGACAACTCTCATATTTTATACACTCCCTATTAATGCATCATGCGGCGTACTGCATAAATTTCTGGAACTCTTTTAATACGCTCTACTACCTTTTTCAAATGATGTAAATTACGAATAGAAATGGACATATTGATCGTTGCCATTTTATTGCGGTCGCTTCTACCTGAAACAGCTGAAATATATGTTTTCGTCTCTGTTACAGCTTGCAGAACTTCATTTAGTAAGCCGCGGCGATCATAACCAGAAATTTCAATATCAACGTTATACTCAATCTCTTTTTCTGGACTACCTTCCCACTCTACTTCTAGTAAACGCTCCTTAGCTTCTTCTGTATGCACATTGACGCAATCACGACGGTGAATAGAGACACCGCGTCCTTTCGTAATGTATCCGACAATATCGTCACCTGGAACTGGGTTACAGCATTTCGATAAGCGAATTAATAAATTGTCAGCTCCACTTACTTTTACACCTGAATCCCATTTTCTGATTTTCATCGGTTTACGAACTTCTTTTACTTCCACAATATCTTGTTCTTCGTCACGTTGTTTGCGGAACTTGTCCGTTAGACGCGTTGCAATTTGTGCAGCCGTAATGCCGTTATACCCAACTGCCGCAAACATATCCTCTTCATTTGCAAAGTTGTATTTCTCAGCCACTCGCTTTAAATTGTCAGGTGCTAATATTTCTTTCATTTCATACTCTAAGCTACGCACTTCTTTTTCAACAAGCTCGCGACCTTTTTCGATATTCTCATCTCGGCGCTGCTTTTTGAAGAATTGGCGGATTTTATTTTTCGCATGAGATGTTTGCGCAAGTTTTACCCAGTCCTGACTTGGTCCATATGAATGTTTAGATGTTAAAATTTCAATGATATCACCTGTTTTTAATTTATAATCAAGTGTTACCATTTTCCCGTTTACTTTTGCACCAATTGTTTTATTCCCTATTTCTGAATGGACACGGTAAGCAAAATCAATTGGAACAGAACCTAGTGGTAATTCCATGACGTCTCCTTTTGGTGTAAAGACGAATACCATATCAGAAAATAAATCAATTTTTAATGACTCCATAAATTCTTCCGCATTAGAAGCTTCATTTTGCCATTCTAATATTTGACGGAACCACGTTAATTTTTTCTCAAGTGTACCTGTTGCTTCTGCCGCTTTTCCTTCTTTATATGCCCAGTGTGCCGCAATTCCGTATTCTGCAATTTCATGCATTTCTTTCGTACGAATTTGCACTTCAAGCGGGTCACCTTTTGGACCAATCACAGTTGTATGGAGGGATTGATATAGGTTCGCTTTCGGCATTGCAATATAATCTTTAAAACGACCTGGCATTGGTTTCCAGCACGTATGAATAATTCCTAACACTGCATAGCAGTCTTTAATACTATTTACAACAACGCGCACAGCTAGCAAATCATAAATTTCATTAAATTGTTTATTTTGAAGTGCCATTTTACGATAAATACTATAAATATGCTTTGGGCGACCTGAAATATCAGGTTGAATCGCTACTTCTTTCAGCTTGTCACGAATACCCGTCATGACTTCATCTAAATATTCTTCACGTTCTGCACGTTTCCGCTTCATTAAGTTTACAATGCGATAGTATTGCTGCGGATTCAAATAGCGAAGCGATGTATCCTCTAGCTCCCATTTAATAGTATTAATTCCGAGTCTATGAGCTAAAGGTGCAAAAATTTCTAACGTTTCATTTGCGATACGACGCTGCTTTTCTTGAGGCAAATGCTTAAGTGTACGCATGTTATGAAGACGGTCAGCTAATTTGATTAAAATAACACGAATATCTTGGGCCATTGCAATAAACATTTTGCGATGGTTCTCTGCTTGCTGTTGTTCATGAGATTTGTATTTAATTTTCCCAAGCTTTGTAACACCATCAACAAGCATGGCAATTTCTTTATTAAATTCCCGTTCAATATCTTCTAGTGTAACCTCGGTATCTTCTACTACATCATGCAAAAAACCTGCCGACACTGTAGATGGATCCATGTGTAAATCGACTAAAATACCTGCTACTTGAATCGGGTGAATAATATATGGTTCGCCCGATTTTCTATACTGTTCGCTATGTGCGTCACGTGCATATTCATAGGCACGTGCCACCAGCTCAATATCATCGTCCGCTAAATATTGACTTGCCTTCTCGAGTACCTGTTCAGCTGTTAGTACTTGCTCATTTGCCATCGAATCACCTTTTATTGAAAATTGACTTTTCCCTTACTCATTAGAATAAATTTTATTCTATCATTATAACCTAATGATTGTGAATTGTGAAAAGGAAAAGATTTTACTGATATTTCATCATACTTTTTTGTACAATTATACAAAAGTACCCGCTCCTCTCCAAGAGATTCACGGGTACTTTTTTTCTATCGCCGTAGTTTTATCTATATAATAATTAGTATTTTTCTAACACTAATACATCATAACCGTCTAACATTTTGCGGCCATCTAAGTAAGTAAGTTCTACTAAGAATGCAATCCCTGCTACAATTCCACCAAGCTCTTCAACTAGCTTAATTGTCGCTTCGATTGTTCCACCTGTAGCTAATAGGTCATCTGTAATTAATACGCGTTGACCTGGTTTAATTGCATCTTTATGGATTGTTAAAACATCTTTTCCATACTCTTTACCGTAGTCAACTGTAATTACTTCACGAGGTAATTTCCCTAATTTACGAACTGGTGCAAATCCTACTTCTAATGCGTAAGAAACTGGGCAACCGATAATAAAACCACGCGCTTCTGGTCCTACTACAAGGTCGATGTCTCTTTGTTTTGCGTAAGCAACGATTTCATCTGTTGCTGCTTTGTATGCTTGCCCATCGTTCATTAAAGGTGTGATGTCTTTAAAAACGATACCTTCTTTCGGATAATCCGGTACAATTGCGATATGTTGCTTGAAGTCCATATTTCTGAATCCTCCTCAGATATAAAAGGTCTGTAAATACAAGGCCTTTACCCTAACTGTTCTACTTCTTTATGATTACGAATCGTTTCAAACCATGTATATAATTGTTGATATGTGCTATAAATCAACTCTTTTTCTAGTTGTAAATGGTTCATTTTCTCACGATATGTGTTCGATTCAATTAAATCACGCTTTTTCATTTCTTCTGCCATAAAAATGACACCGTCTTTTATTGTAACAAATTCTAACTCAAAAAACACCTGTGTCATGAAATTTACTGTATCTTTTGACCAACCTTTATGACGACATAGCTGTTCTCCATGTTGTCTTAAAGAAAATGGTGCTTTTTGGTGTAAAAAGGAATAGTACCATTTAAAGTGTTCCCTTGTTGGAACTGTACTAAATAAATGATTATTCTCTTGGTAAAACAGCGTATAAATTCGCGCTGGGAATCCTGCCTCAAATAAACCTCGTAATTCATCCGTTGACTTTGGTAAATCTAGCAACACAATATAACGACCATCTAGGTCAGTCACTTCTGAAGCATGTATAAGTTGTTCTTTATATTCTTCTAAAGAAAATTTATTTAATACCTCTTCAGAAAAATACACCATTGTTATTTTTTCTCGTGAAAGTTCTGCTAAGTTCGATTCCACATTACGCATACTACGCCAATCAAATAATTGCCATGCATCTACCGCAATATCTTGAATCATAAGTTGCGGTTTTTTGAAATTATTCCATTCATTAATTGATGCCTCACCAACGACAGAAACGTGAGCAACTGGAGAAATTTCTTTCGCATAGGCTCCAAAACCAAATCCAATCGTATCTAACGTCGCCTGTCCGTCACGAAGTGCCATTTTCAAATGAGAACCATCAGATCCAATGGCACGAATACTTTCTAACTCCGCATCTCTAATTGCGATTCGCGGCTTCGGATTTCCAACACCAAACGGTGCGAGCTTCTGCATTTCCTCAATCGCTGAGAGCGTCACATCCTCCACTTTGCAAATCGCATCAACTGTTGTAATCGGAGTAAAATCTTCAGACGTTAAAATCGCATCTGCTTGTTCATTTAAGCGGCGGCGCAATTCATCCACATCATTCATATGAAGCGTCATTCCCGCCGCCATCGGATGTCCCCCAAAGTGCGGTAACAATTCCCTACAATCTGATAAGTTTGCAAATAAGTCAAATCCTGCAATACTACGAGCAGACCCTTTTGCTGTTTGCTTCTCGGGATCAATACACAATACAATTGTTGGACGATAAAAGCGTTCTACTAATTTAGAAGCAACAATCCCTATTACTCCTGGATTCCATCCTTCTTTCGCGAGCACTAACACTTTATTGTCCTCTGGCAGATAATTGTTTTCTACCTCTGCAATCGCCTCTTCTGTAATTTGCTTTACAATATCTTTTCGAAGCTTGTTCAGTTCATCAATTTCTTCAGCAAGCTCTTTCGCTTCTTCTGGATCTTCTGATAAAAGGAGGTGAACTGCCGGAGCCGCATCTTCTAAACGACCAATTGCATTAATACGCGGTGCGATTGAGAAACCAATGCTCTCTTCCGTAATCTCACTTTGTGAAACATTTGCTACTTTAAATAATGCTTTTAAACCAATATTTTTTGTCATTCGCATTTGTTTCAATCCACGCTGCACAAGCAATCTATTTTCACCATGAAGTGATACTAAATCGGCTACCGTACCAATCACTGCAATTTCTAATAAATGCTCCGGTACACGCCCAAGTAGTGCATGCGCTACTTTAAACGCAACACCAACGCCCGCTAAATAATGAAACGGGTAAACACCACCCTTTAGCTTCGGGTGAATAATCGCAAGTGCTTCTGGCAGTTCTGGCGGCGGCTCATGATGATCTGTAATAATAAGATCTATACCAAGCTCTTTTGCTACTTGCGCCTCATGGACTGCTGCGATACCTGTATCAACAGTAATGATAAGAGAAAATCCCGCACGGTGTGCCCAGCGGAACGCCTCTTCATTCGGTCCATACCCTTCAGTAAATCGGTTTGGAATATAGAACTCAACATCCGCACCTAATTCTTGAAGAGCAAGAAATAAAACGGTTGTACTACTTACACCGTCCGCATCATAGTCTCCGAATATTAAAATTTGTTCTCCATTTTGAATGGCTTGCCCTATACGTTCTACCGTAAGGTCCATTCCTTCAAGCAAAAATGGATCGTGAAATTCTTGCTGTCCTGTATTTAAAAAATCCACAATCTTATCTTCTGTATCTAAACCTCTACTGAGGAATAACGAAGTAACAAGCGGTGATAATTGCAATTTACTTGCTAATTCACTCACCAGTTCCTCATTAAATGACTTTTCTTTCCAACGCGTCTTCGGTTGTAACACGAAATCACCCCTTAACCTGTCCATTATACAAGACAGATTAAGGGGTGACAATATGATACAAACTCTATTAGTTATGATTGAATATCTCCATAAACAGATGAATATTTACTTATTTCGTATCAATCAGGAGAATACGGATTAATATGTACAAAAACATTTTGTACATTATCTTGTTTCATCAATACCTCTTTTACATGTTTCCCGATGCGATGTCCCTCTTCCACTGTGATATATGGATCAACAGACACTTTAATATCAACAATGACATAATGTCCATGCTCTCTTGCATACAAAGAACCAATTTTTTTCACACCTTCCACTTGAAGAACTGATTCTCTTAGCGGAATAACATCTTCTTCATGAAGTACATGATCAAGCGTTGTATGAATCGCTTCTCTTCCAATACTCCATGCCATCTTTACAACAAGTAGAGAAACAAATAATCCCGCAACAGGATCGGCATACACAAGCCAATCTAAACCTAGTTTATTGCCGATAATAGCTGCACAAATCCCGATTAAAGCTGCAATTGAAGAAAACACATCTGAACGGTGCTCATATGCATTTGCAATAATTGCATCACTATTTATCCGTTTCCCTAATCGATACTTATACTGAAACATCCCTTCTTTTACCACGATAGAAAGAATAACCGCAAAAATTGTAATTCCCTTCGGTGGTTCAAGGTACTGCGTAAAAGCCTTTATAGAAGAAATCGCAATTTCAATCCCAACAATAAATAATAACACTGCAACAATAATCGCTGAAATCGATTCCGCTTTTCCGTGCCCATACGGATGATCTTCATCGGGGGGTTGCTTCGCTGCACGCAATCCAAAAAACACAGCTAACGAACCAACTACATCTGACGCTGAATGAACTGCGTCCGCTAAAAGCGCCTTACTATTCCCAATATAGCCGATTACCGCTTTTACAATCGCTAAGACAATATTTCCAACGATTCCAACAATGGCACCAAACTCGGCCTGTTTAAAACGTTCATCTTTTTCCATAACTGAAATCCCTTCTTTTCTCAAACTACCTTTTTTATTATTACAAAAAATAATGAAAGAAGCATCACTTCCCACTAGTCTCCGTAACTGGCTCTACTAACCTTTAACAAAACCGCTAAAGGAAGTTTCACTGTCCCTAACACCCCGATTAGTTCCACTAACCTTTAGCAAAAAACGCTAAAGGAAGTATCGCTTTATTGTATCCACAAACGAAAAAAGAGATGCCTCTAATGTAAAGAGGCATCATCTTTTTATATGTTCTGTTCTAACCTTTATACTTGTGGTTCAGATACTTCAGTTTCTACTTTTTTCTTGCCTTTTCCTTTTTTCAATCGGCGATTTTCAAGCATTAGCCAGATTTGAGAAGCAACGAAAACAGAAGAATACGTACCTACAACTAATCCAACCATTAATGCAAGTGAGAAGTTTCGCAGTGATTCACTACCGAAGATCAGCAGTGCAATAACTGGGAACAATACAGTTAAAACTGTATTAATGGAACGACCAATTGTTTGACGAATACTTGAGTTTACGATTTCTTCTAAATCTTTCAAATCACGAATTCGTTTTTTCTGTTTGTATAACTCACGGTTTCGGTCAAAGGTAACAATCGAGTCATTGATAGAATAACCAATAATTGTTAATACCGCAGCGATAAACGTTAAATCTACTTCCAATCGGAATACGCTAAACACAACAATCATAACGAACGCATCATGTAACAATGCTAATACGGCAGATAACGCATATGTGAAACGGAAACGAATACTCACATATAAAATGATAACCGCTGAAGCAATCAGAACCGCGATAAATGCATTTCGTGCAATCTCTTTCCCGATTGTCGGCGAAACTGTACTTACATTCGGATCTGTCCCATATTTATCATGGAAGAATGTTTTTGCTTTTGCAATTTCATCTTTCGATAAAACACCAATTGTACGAACCGCAAATCCTTTATTGTCATCACCTGTTGGTACAATATCCTCTTTTTTTACATCAATTTTTAACTCATGTAAATCTTTTTGAACTTGATCTACACTAATCGCTTGTTTTGACTGCAAGTCCATACGTGTACCACTTGCAAAGTCAATTCCAAGGTTCATTTTGAAAATTGGTAGTATAATTGCTCCAGCAATAACAACTACAACTGAGAATAAGAAGAACTTGTGACCGATATTTACAAAGTTAATACGGTCAAATCTTGTTGGCGCATGTTCTACACCTTTTGACAATGGAATAATTTCCCTCTGTTTCACACCGAAATAAGACATTTTCTTATCGAAGTAACGGCTTTTCACAAGTAATCCAAGTAAGAAACGAGTACCGAATACGTTCGTAATGAAACCAACTAAAATACTTACAATTAAACTCGTTGCGAACCCTTTTACAGAGCTATTACCATAAACGAATAACACCCCAGCTGCTGCAATTGTTGTAATGTTCGCATCTAAAATCGTTGCTAACGAACGGTGGTTACCCGCGCGATATGCAGACATCATCGATTTACCAATTCGTAACTCTTCCTTCAGCCGCTCGTACGTAATGATATTCGCGTCAACCGCAATACCAACCCCGAGCACCAGTGCTGCAATACCTGGCAGTGTAAGGACTGCATGCATCCAATTAAAGACAAGCAATGTTACGAAAATATATAAACCTAACATAATGACCGCTACTAAACCTGGTAAGCGGTAGAATACAAGCATAAATAGGAAGATAAGAGCAATCCCGATTGCACTAGCAAAAATTGTTTCCTGCAATGCTTGTTCACCAAATTTCGCTCCAACAGATGTTGAATACATTTCTTTTAAATCAACAGGAAGTGCACCTGCATTTAATAAAGATGAAAGTTGTTTCGCACTTTCAACCGTAAAGTTTCCACCTACGATTGAAACTTCAGCTTGATTAAACACTTGGTTTACTGTTGCTGCTGATAAGAATTTCGGATTTGGTTTTGCAGCTTCTGCTTTATACGAATCTTTACCTTCTTCAAAATCAAGCCAAATCACCATTAAGTTTGTTGGTGGAGGCATTTTAGATATTTTTTCAGTTACTTCGCGGAATTTATCAGCACTTTTCAGTGTAAGCCCAACGCTTGGTCGCCCTTGTTCATCAAACGTTTGCTTCGCTCCTCCGCCTTTTAAATCTGCTCCATCCATGAGAAGGTTATCATTCACATCACGAAATGTTAATTTCGCTTGCGTAGATAAAATTTCACGTGCTTTTTGCTGATCTTGTACGCCAGCAAGCTGTACACGAATTCGATCTTCCCCTTCAATTTGAATGTTCGGCTCACTAACACCGAGAACATTGACACGGTTTTCAAGAGCACCTACTGTACTTACAAGTACGTCTCGATCAATTTTATCACCTTTTTTCGCTGGCTTTACTTCATATAAAATCTCAAAGCCACCGCGAAGGTCTAGTCCAAGACTAATTCCTTTTGTTATGTTTTTTCCTGTCGCGCCAATAATTCCACCGATTAATAAAACGATGAGAAAAAAGGCGACGATTCTAGTACCACGCTTTGCCATATGTACCTTCTTTCTGCTACTAAAACCATAAACAAATCATATCATTCATTTACGCTAGACAATTTCCTGTAACAACTATTTCTGTTTATTCACAGGCATTCCTTTACACTTCTGCACTTGTCTAGTTAGTAGGCTTCCTTTCTGTGAATTTTCAACTTTCATACTAGCCATATAGGCAAAACCTCAGTTCTACATTTTAGACGCTGGGCTGCAACCTATATCTTACTACAAATTTTTATGACTTCTGCTTCCTACCTCCTTTACTTAAAATCTCTGACATATACATTCCTCTTTATCAATACCTATCATTATACTGCAAAAGGAAGAACAAACCAATTACAGTCGGTTATTTATTTTCATATTCTTCAAATGACCAAAGTGGCGCTTGATACGCTTCTACTGTTAAATATGTCATGTACTCATTTGCTGTTAATGTTAGCACATCATTCACAAGCTCATACAATCTAACTTCACTTTTTACTTTTTTCCACTTTTTACTTTTTAAACATTTCCAAATATCATTAACAGTCACTCGATCATAGCCAAACATTTGGAATTCTTCTAATTTGCTCTCTAAAACGACTTGTAACTGTCCGCGGTAAGCTTCTACCAAATCTTCTTTTTCAATCATTCCATCACATCTCCTTCTGATTTCAGCACGAAAAGTCGCTTTTCATCCCGCTCTAATGGACAGCAATAACTGTCTTTAAGGGTTTTATCGCTCTGCTCTTTCCCATGAAAGTCTTACTTTATAAGCGCATCCTCTTAAATGCTTGTCATTCTTGTCTCATACGTGCATATAAATTATTGTAAATCATTCCATTGATTTTGAGAAGGTAGGAGAAGATCATGACGAGACAAAGCTTTTTACGAGGTGCATTTATTTTAATGCTAGCTGGTTTTATTACAAAAATTCTCGGGTTCATAAACCGAATTGTAATGGCGCGTATTTTAGGAGAAGAAGGCGTCGGTCTTTACATGATGGCTGTCCCCACCTTTATTTTAGCAATTACATTAACACAAATCGGACTTCCTGTTGCCATTGCAAAATTCGTTGCAGAGGCGGAAGCAGTAAATGACAAACAAAAAGTAAAGAGAATATTAACAGTATCATTAGCTGTTACATCCGTTATTAGTATTATCTTAACAATCGGCATCATGCTTCTAACGCCCATCTTAGCTGAAACTTTATTAACGGATAAAAGAACGTACTATCCACTAATGGCAATTTTACCTGTCGTTCCTGTTATTGCGGTTTCCTCTGTTTTGCGCGGCTATTTCCAAGGAAAACAAAATATGAAACCAAGCGCATATGCACAAGTGTTAGAACAAGTTGTCCGTATTACCATTATTGCCGTATGTATTCGGTTATTTTTACCTTACGGTGTTGAATACGCCGCTGCAGGTGCAATGTTATCAGCTGTTCTTGGGGAAGTTGCTTCTTTATTATTCTTACTTACTTTATTTCAGCGTGAAAAACATCTTTCTATACGAACTGGTTTTCTAAACACTGTCAAAGAAAGTAAACATACTTTTCATTCACTTATGGAAATTGCACTTCCAACTACAGGAAGTCGCTTAATTGGATCAGTCTCTTATTTTTTCGAACCAATTATCGTTATGCAAAGCTTAGCGCTAGCTGGTGTTGCGGCTTCAGTTGCTACACAGCAATACGGCATATTAAACGGCTATGCATTTCCTCTCTTATCATTGCCAGCCTTTATTACATATGCGCTTTCTACAGCACTCGTACCATCCATTAGTGAAGCAATGGCAAAAAAACAACATCGATTAGTAGAACACCGTCTGCAACAAGCGCTCCGCATTTCTTTAATTACTGGAGGGTGGTCAGTCGTTATTCTTTATGTATTTGCTTCACCTGTTTTAACTCTCATGTACGGTTCAGACAGCGCAACTGCATTCATTCAATTACTTGCACCATGCTTTTTATTTCACTATTTTCAAAGCCCCCTTACATCTGTTTTGCAAGCTTTAAACTTAGCACGCGCCGCGATGATGAACACGTTTATCGGAGCCATTGTAAAACTGCTCGTTATTTTCTTACTCGCTTCACGTCCAGAATTTCAAATGATGGGGGTCGCACTTGCAATTGCCGCTAACATTGTGACGGTAACATTCCTTCACTACGCTACCGTCTTAAAAAAAATTACATTTACAATTTACATGAGAGATTATATTTTCGGGGGAATTACGATTGCCATTGCAGGAGCTTTCGGATTCTATCTTCATAAATATATTGTTTTTTCACATTCACTTGGCATACAAACATTATGGGAAATTACACTAACCACTATCCTTTATATTCTGCTTCTTCTTATTTTTAAACTGATTCGTAAAGAAGAATTACGACGTATTCCTATTGTTCGTAAACTTTTGATTTCAAAATAAAGTGAAACTTTACTCAGTAGAGGATTCTCCATCCCCACTATCCGCAAATAGCTGGGTAAATAGGCTTGCCTCTAGTCTGGCAAGCCTTTACTTCTCTTTCACATCGACAAAAAACTGTCCATTTTGAAAACTACAATACAAAATTTTTTTCACATCGTTATGCCCTAAGTTTTTTAATTTCTCTACTAGCCAGCCATCCGAATGCTCAATCATCTGTAAATGTTTATATTGAATTTCCCCATCAATAATTAAAGGAAGCGAAAACAGCGGTGTATCATTTTTACTCTTCTTACTTTTTTGTTTTTGAAAGACAGATAATTTTCCAGATGGCTCTAAAATAGCATACTCTACATCTCTTATATCTCCAACTCCCTGCTCACGTAATTGCATCATTAAGTCGTCTATATTATAGCGTTGCTTCCGCATCTGTTTCTCATCAATTTTTCCTGCATTCACAATAATAGCTGGCTCACCTTCTATTAAATGACGAATACGCTGATTTTTTAAAGAAACCATCGATAAAGTTATTTGTACAGCCATGAGCAATACCATAGGAACAAGTTGATGCCAAAGAGACTTATCTGTATTTTCAATTGCGACCACAGCCATCTCACCAAGCATAATAAAAACCACTAAATCTAATACACTAAGTTCTCCAATTTCGCGTTTTCCCATAAGGCGAAAGATAATTAAAATCACAACATATAAAAGCATCGTCCGTCCAATTATCGATAGCCATTCCATTACTTTTTTCTCCTTTTTTAAACATTTTCTACTCATAGGTTTCCCTATAAAAAAGAAACTAGTCTAACTTATCAAAAATGAAAATATGCTTGTATTAAAAAGGGGGAATCATAATGGATGGAACGAAAAAATTATCTACAGCAATCGGATTTGGGATTATCACTTTATTAATATTGGCTTCTATTACAAGTATGTTGATTGCTCTTTTATTAAAGTTTACAGATATAAGTGAAGGAACATTGGCTATAACCATTTTTATACTCGCTCTTCTTTCCATGCTCATATCCGGGTTTATCGCTGGCAAAAAAGCGCAAGGAAAAGGATGGTTCGTCGGATTCACAACCGGACTTATCTTTGCCATTCTTGTTTTTCTCGTTAATTACTTAGGTTTCTCTCACGCATTATCTAATTCACAGCTTCTTTATCAACTTGGGTTAATGGGGGTAAGTACACTCGGAGGCATATTCGGCGTTAATATGTCAAAGCGTACAGATTGAAAAAGCCCTGCATTCGCAGGGCTTTTTACTATTACTTCTTCACAACTTCACGAATCGCATTGCGATCGAATGTTAAGTGTGAACCACCAGATTTAATAACAATCGTAGTGTCATCTACCGATTCAATTGTGCCGTGTAAGCCACCGATTGTTACGATAGCATCACCTTTTTGGATTTCACTTTGCATTTGTGCTACTGCCTTTTGACGCTTTTGCTGCGGGCGAATTAATAAGAAATAGAAAATCGCAAACATCGCAACAATCATGACAATATTCATCATACCTGGATTCATCTTTTGTTCCTCCTTTTAAATTATGTATTAGAAGTTTTTAGCATTCGGTTTATTAAAGCCATATTGTTCAAAGAACTCTTCACGAAAATCGCCAAGACGGTCTTCACGAATGGCTTGTCTCACCTGCTCCATTAAGTTTAACAGAAAATGAAGGTTGTGATAAGACGTTAACCGAATTCCGAATGTTTCATCACACTTCATTAAGTGACGAATGTACGCACGAGAATAATTTTTACATGTGTAGCAATCACAATTTGGATCAAGTGGGCCAAAGTCTCTTGCAAACTTCGCATTTTTCACAACAAGACGTCCTTGACTTGTCATACATGTACCGTTTCGAGCAATACGAGTTGGAAGTACGCAGTCAAACATATCAATACCACGAATTGCACCATCAATTAATGAGTCAGGAGAACCTACCCCCATTAAATAACGTGGTTTATTGTCTGGAAGAAGCGGTGTTGTAAATTCCAGTACGCGGTTCATAATATCCTTTGGTTCCCCAACTGATAATCCACCTACTGCATAACCAGGGAAGTCCATTGAAACAAGATCTTTCGCACTTTGGCGACGAAGTTCTTCAAACTCTCCGCCCTGTACAATCCCAAATAACCCTTGATCTTGTGGACGTTCGTGAGCTTTTAAACAACGCTCTGCCCAGCGGCTCGTACGTTCTACAGATTTTTTCATATATTCAAAAGTAGCAGGAAACGGTGGGCATTCATCAAATGCCATCATAATATCTGAACCTAATGCATTCTGAATCTCCATCGCTTTTTCTGGTGATAAGAATAACTTGTCTCCATTTAAGTGATTACGGAAGTGAACCCCCTCTTCTTCAATACGACGGAAATCACTTAAACTAAACACTTGGAAACCACCAGAATCCGTTAAGATTGCACGGTCCCAGTTCATAAATTTATGTAATCCACCTGCCTCACGTACAATTTCATGACCTGGACGAAGCCATAAATGATACGTATTACTTAAAATAATGCCAGAATCCATCGCCTTTAACTCTTCTGGTGACATTGTTTTAACTGTCGCAAGTGTACCAACTGGCATAAATGTTGGTGTATCAAATGAGCCGTGCGGTGTATGAACGCGACCTAAACGGGCACCCGTTTGTTTACATGTTTTAATAAATTCATAACGAATTGCTGTCATAGATTTACTCCTTTTTATTTACTTCTTTCTTTAGCATGAGATGCAACGAACATCGCATCACCGAAGCTAAAGAAACGGTATTTTTCTTTTACTGCTTCATTATAAGCATGAAGGACATTTTCTCTACTTGCAAATGCACTTACAAGCATAATTAATGTTGATTTTGGCAAATGGAAGTTTGTAATTAAACCGTCAATTGCTTTAAATTCATATCCTGGATACATAAAAATATCCGTCCATCCCGATGTCGCACAAAGCTTACCATCGTGATCTGTAGCAATTGTTTCTAGTGTACGTGTTGACGTTGTACCAACAGTAATAATACGACCGCCGTTCTCTTTCACACGATTTAACAAATCTGCTGTTTCTTCTGACATATGATAATACTCAGCATGCATATGGTGTTCTTCAATTGTATCCGCAGACACTGGTCTAAATGTACCAAGGCCAACATGAAGCGTAATGAATGCTAAATGAACGCCTTTTTTCTTCAATTTCTCTAATAATTCTTCTGTAAAATGAAGCCCAGCTGTCGGCGCTGCTGCAGAACCAATTTCCTTCGCATATACCGTTTGATAACGATCACGGTCTTCCAGTGTTTCTTTAATGTATGGAGGAAGCGGCATTTCTCCAAGTTCATCTAAAATTTCATAAAAGATACCGTCATATGAAAACTCAAGCTGGCGGCCACCTTGATCAGCTGTTCCAATGCAAGTTGCTTTTAACTTTCCTTCACCAAAAGAAATGATAGTTCCTTCTTTTACACGTTTAGCTGGCTTTACAAGCGTTTCCCACTTATCTCCATCTTCTTGCTTTAAAAGAAGCACTTCAATATGTGCACCTGTATCTTCTTTCACACCATGCAAACGAGCAGGCATAACTTTCGTTTCATTTAAAACTAAACAATCACCCTCATGTAAATAAGAAAGAATGTCAGTAAAATGCTTATGCTCTATATCACCTGTTTCACGGTCTAACACCATTAATCTTGATGTTTCGCGCTGTTCAAGCGGCGTTTGGGCAATGAGTTCTTCTGGTAAATGAAAATCAAACAGATTAATATCCATAACTATATCCACCTATTTCTATTTAAATCGATTTATGATATACATAACAAAAGATAATACAATACTTAACACAATACATGTAATGATCGGAAAATAAAAGGTAACGTTTCCTTTTTTCACAAAAATATCGCCTGGAAGCCTTCCGATGAACTTCCAAGCTACTCCAACGACAATGAGAAGAATACCAGCTGTAATAAGCAGCTTTGGCATATCCGTCATACCCCTGGCATATCCATTCCGAAATGTTCATAAGCGAGTGGCGTTACAATTCGTCCTCTTGGCGTTCGTTGTAAAAACCCAATTTGTAGTAAATATGGTTCATACACATCTTCAATCGTCGTAGACTCTTCCCCAATTGTCGCTGAGACCGTTTCTAATCCCACTGGACCACCACGGAACTTTTCAATAATACCAAGCAATAATTTATGATCGATATGATCAAGCCCTAGTTTATCGACTTGCAATAGTTCTAATGCCATTTGTGTAATTTCCATCGCAATCGTTCCATCGCTTCGAACTTGTGCAAAGTCACGAACACGTCTTAGTAATCGGTTTGCGATACGCGGCGTACCTCGTGCACGCCTTGCAATTTCTAAAGCAGCTAATGAGTCAATTTCAACTTCAAACACTTCTGCTGTACGCTCTACAATCGCTGATAGTTGATCTACTGTATAATACTCTAACCGTGATAACACACCAAAGCGGTCACGAAGCGGTGCTGATAATGCACCAGCGCGCGTTGTTGCGCCAACCAGCGTAAACGGCGGTAAATCAAGCCTTACTGAACGTGCTGATGGGCCTTTCCCAATCACAATATCAAGACAAAAGTCCTCCATTGCTGGGTATAGTACCTCTTCAATTGACCTATGCAAACGATGAATTTCATCAATAAATAATACATCACCAGGTTGAAGCGCCGTTAATACTGCCGCTAAATCTCCTGGGCGTTCAATTGCTGGACCTGACGTCGTTCGAATATTAACGCCCATTTCATTGGCAATAATATTCGCAAGCGTCGTTTTCCCAAGTCCTGGTGGCCCGTATAATAGTACGTGATCCAATGTTTCCTCACGCATTTTCGCTGCTTCAATAAACACTTCTAAATTATGTTTCGCCTTATCTTGGCCAATATATTGACGGAGCGTCTGTGGCCGTAACGAATATTCTAAGTCCGCATCTTCATATGCCGATTCTCCTGAGAGAAGACGTTCGTCCATTCTACTCACCTCTTACCATTTAGTAAAAGACTAAGTGCCTTTTTAATATACTGATCCGTCGTAAGTGATTCTTTTAATAACTCCGGTACAACACGAGAAACTTCTCGTTCTGCATAGCCAAGTGCACGAAGTGCCTCAAGCGCTTCATCAAGCTCAGCTGATGAACCCTTCTTCTCGTCGAAACGTTCTACATCTGAGAATAAATCAACAAACGCATCTGGTACAACATCAGCTAATTTTCCTTTTAAGTCTAAAATCATTTGACGTGCAGTTTTCTTTCCGACTCCCGGGAATTTCACTAAGAATTTTTCATCCTCATGTTCAATTGCTTGCACGACCTGCCCCGTTTGACCAGAAGCTAAAATAGCAAGTGCACCTTTTGGTCCGATTCCTGATACACCTAAAAGTTTTGTAAATAACAAACGCTCTTCACGTGTCTTAAATCCATAGAGCGCCATAATATCTTCTCTCACATAATGATATGTATATACACGAATTTCTTGCTTACTTCTTTGAAATACATATGGATTTGGCGTGAAAATTTGATAGCCGATTCCATTATGATCAAGAACGACATATTCTGGCCCTACATATTCCACATAGCCTGTAACATATTCAAACAAAATACGATCTCTCCCTCTCAAATCATGTATTCCATTTTAACATATTTAATGATAGAAAAGCGAGACTACCCCAACAAATGTTCTCTATTTAGCTTTTTCATTTTTTTCATATTGACAGAACAACATAAAGCAAATTAATATTACAAAGACGATAATGATTATCAATATTAATTAAAGGGGTTACATAAAGGTGAAACGCAATCTATCTATTCTATTTACTCTCATTCTTGTTATTTTTACCATTGTTGGTTGCTCTTCTAAACAAGAAGAAGCACAGCCAAAAGAACAACCGAAAACAAAAGTTGTAAAACATGCAAAAGGTGAAGCTAAAATTCCGACAAACCCAAAAAGAATTGTCGACTTATCTGGATCATCTGAAGAACTATTACTTCTTGGTCATAAACCTGTTGGTACAGCTAACACGTATAAAGATAAAATCCAAGATCATTTGCAAGAAAAGCTGAAAGATGTAAAAGCAGTTGGTTGGTACTGGGCACCTAAAGTTGATTTAGAAGCGGTTACTGCTTTAAAACCAGACTTAATTATTTTAAACAACCGTCAATTGAAAATTTATGATCAATTAGCAAAAGTTGCTCCAACAGTTGTTCTAGAAACAAACTTAGAAAACTGGCGCGACAAATTTAAGGAAGTAGGCAAGCTATTTGACGAAGAGAAAAAAGCAGATAAATGGATTGCAGACTACGATAAAAAAGCAGATTCCTTATCTAAAAAAATTAAAGAGAAAACAAAAGATGAAAACTTTATGTTCCTTGCTGTAACACCGCAAAACTTCCGTGTATATGGTAGCTTCGGATATGGTGATATTCTCTTTAATGACTTAAAACTACCTGCAACGAAAGGAACAGATTTAAAACAGACGATGGCACAAGTATCATTAGAAGGCCTTGTTGCATTCCAGCCTGATCAAATGTTTATCGTAAACTTTGGTGGCGAAGCAGATAAAGTGTTCGATGACTACAAAAATAGTGCTGTTTGGAAAGATAACAAAGCTGTAAAAAATAATCATGTTTACGAAGTAAGCAATGAAGTCTTTAACACAAAAGCATTCAACCCTATCGGCAAAGATATGCTAATTGATGAAATTGCAAAACAAATTTTAGATAAAAACAAATAAGAAAACCAGCAGCTCACATCAGCTGCTGGTTTTCTTATTTTGCACTGCATACTGCTTCATTTTCTCAATCGTCTTCACAAAACGCTCTTTTGACTTGATACGAATACCACGTTTTAGCTTTGCACGATCATAACTTTCTAGCTTTTTCATATCAATTTGGAAGAATGAGTGAATCGCATTATCACTTTTTGGTACACCGTTAAAAATTTGCAGTATCCCCTCATTGGAAACACCAAAATACCCACTCGTTTTAAGTAGTGGTGAAATATCATCCACCTTTTTTTGCAGTACAATTTGCGTATCATCACGATCGACAAGCTGCCATTCTTTATACTGCTGAAGAAAATGTTCTAAATTTGCTACTTTTTCAGTGAAAATTTCCTCACTTACCTCTCCATCTACATACATACGCTCTAATAGAATCGTAACTTGAGGTTCTTTTTGCGTAACCTCTAATGCAGAAGCCGCAGCTATCACACTTGATTCATGATATAAACAAAACATAGCGATTACAACTTGAACTGCAACCATCATGAATTTCATTTCCGCTCACCTCTTCTAAGCAAAATAAAACTTCCGTTTGTAGTTTTTCCGGAAATAGAAGTTTTATCCATAGTAACAGCGGTGGTTATTTTTAATGAAAATAAAAAATGCAGGTAAGGTGTAATCCCTACCTACATGAGTCATTTACTTTTATATAATAAGAAAGACGCCTGCACATAGCAGGCGTCTTGATGCGTTTACGGCGAGAGACCAGGCGGCCACATCCGCGTGTTTAGCACTTAAGCATATCTCTCGTCTTACGTAAATTAGCTCATCGCTTTGCTAATATAACATTAATGTAAAAAGAACGCAAGCTAAACATAGAAAAATTTTATTAACTTTTTATAACAGTATTTATTCCTATAACCATTAAAGTAAAATATAAATTGATTATTGCAACATATATGTTACAATAAATGTAGATACAATGAAAAATCTGGTAAACAGGAGTGAGTATATTGAAAAGAATAAAAGATGAACGTTTAATCCTTCAAAATTTAAAGAACGTTCGAATTGCCTTTCTCTTTCAATCAATTGGTATAATGGGCATCTTAGGGTATATTGGCTTCAATGAAGGTATAGATCAAATTACAAAATCTCCACTATGGTTATTATTCATACTAACAAGTATACTTCTAGCCTATTTACAAATGGGAATCTCTATTGATGCAGAAGAAAATGAAAAAGAAATGAAACTAACGCTTTATTACAAACTTGTTTTACGCTCTGCTATCGTAGGAATCATTTTTGCTATTATTTATGTTATTTTCAGCCCTGAAAGACCGCTATGGGAAGGCATTCTTATGGGAAGTATTCTCTTCTTATGCTTTTTAGCTTCTTATTCTGTTGGTTACTTTATTAAAAAAAAACGTATGCAGGATATTGATGAATGACTTTCTGCATCGCTATTTTAATATTTATGAAAGTGAAAAGGGAAAGGCCGTAAACCTTTCCCTTTTTTTGTTATCGCACTGTACCAGTAAGACCAGCACGAACGTCTCGGAATAAATCTGATATGTCACGATTTAAATTGTTTGTAACTGTTCCGCTGCGCAGACGCGTATTCATCGCATCTACACGTTCAAACATATCATTTTTTACTGTTACATATACATTTCGGTTTTTCACTTCATTCGCAACTGCTTGACGGATTTCATTTGCCATTGCCTTTTCATCTGTCACTGGATTGCGTGGTTTCACTGCAATAACTACATCATTTCCACGCACAACTGTAGAAACACGATCCACATTATTCATACCCTTAACACGATTTGTAATTCTTTCTGCAGTTTTACCATCATTATTAATGTATGAATTATTCATTGTAACGTTACGAGTTGGATATGGATTTGCCATTTGACCGTGGTAATTTACATCACGGTAGTAGTTATATCCAACATCATTACGACGATCATATACATTATCTGTAACTCTATTTCCATTTCGATATGTTACATAATCTGTATATCGATCTGTACGTGCTACATTATTTCTGTATGGTTGTGTATCATAATAAGATGTACGTTCATAATTGTAGTTCGCATTGCGCCCATCCATCGCACTTTTATTCTTAGGTGTACCACATGCAGCTAATGCACTGGTAACTAACAAAGAAGCGGCAATAATTTTAATTTTTTTACTCAATATAAAAACCCCCCTTGTTAGGTTGAACTTCTCTCTCGAAAAGCTCCTTCTTATAGTGAGTAACAAAGGAGATTTTTACACTTGTTAATATTTCACTAGGAATTTTCTAACACGACCTCTTTATTGTTAACGCAACTCTCTCTACTCCTCATCTTCTGCAAGTGGTTCTCCAAAAATCTCTGGTGGATCTTGCTGATAATTCATCGCACCTGGCTGCGGTGCATATGCGACTTGAGCTGTTGGATAATATGGAGAATTAGGATAATATGGCCCACCTGGCTGTGGACTATATAAATTTCTTTCCTCACCACATCCACAATCTTCTTCTGCTGGCATCATTTGTGGAACATTATTACCAGCTTGCGGTTGGTATGGCATTGAAGTATGTTGCACTGGCATTTGGTGCGGCATTATTGGCATACCTTGTGTATGTGGCATTTGATAATACGGATTTTGCTGTTGTTGATATGGCATTTGATAATATGGATACTGTTGTGGCATCATTTGCGATTGATATGGCATCGGTATTTGCTGCGGCATCATTGGCGGTGGTTGA